>NZ_JBHVST010000019.1:0-140444 GCF_042885015.1 Streptomyces sp. NPDC058086
CGCGTACTCAGGCCCCGGCCGTCACGACCGGAGAATCCCCGGACCATTCCTGCGGCGGAGAATCAAGCCCGATGACTCCCCTGACATCAGCGCCTGACACCAACAAGGGCGAACAACTGTGGTCGACGCCGAACGTGAGCGGACAGCCAGTCGAGGAGCCGGGTGGGCGGACCGACATCGACAGCGCCCCGTCATCGACCTGATAAGGATGAGGCCACAGGTTCAAGCGTCGCTTCTGCTTGGTTCATTCGCCGCCCGGGAATCGCTCCGTCCACCAGGGCCGCCAGCGGGAGTCCAGTTCGGCCAGCTGGGCGTCGTCGAGGTCGTAGGTGCTCAGGATCGCCATGGCCGCGCCGTTCGGCTTGCTGGGTGATGGGTCCGCACTGGACACGATGAGGAGTCCGTCGCCCCAGGCGTCGACCGTGATGCCGAGTTGGTGGCCAGAGCGGAACCACATGTCCCCTGCGACGTCCTCGCCGAGCAGATTCCTCTGGAACGGGGTGCCCGCGGCGATGTCCGCGAGGTCGAGTGCGTCGATGAGGTGCACCGCGTTGTCATTGCCGCCGACGAACGAGAGTGTGCGGCGGACGGCGCCGGGGTGGCGCTCGACGGCGAACTTCAGCTGCTGCAGGAAGGTGGCCCAGCCTTCGGTGACGTCGTCGTAGTAGGCGTCCCGGTCCGGGTTGTCACCACGGGGGGCGCGAGTGAGCGTGACCCGGGTGCCCTCGCCGTTCGGTTCGAGCCTGAATTCGTCGCCACCGTGCAGTGTCAGCGTGCGTGCGAAGGCGTTCTCCACCGTGTCGGTGAAGAAGATCAGGTCGATCTCGCCGTGCAGGCCCTCGTAGTCCCAGCCCATCCAATGGCGGATCTTGTCCTTGGACCGCAACGCATCCCACACCACGTCCACCGGCGCCGCGATGGTGACCTCGATCCGCGGCCGTGCGTCGTCACTCATCCGATCCTCCTTCTGTCACGGCGGGAGCCGGGTGGCCGAGGGCGACGGGACGACCCAGCGCACGAGACCCACGAAGCGACCGCAGGTCAGAGCGCTTCCTTGTTCACCTTGGCGGCTTCTCCCGACTTATGCACTGGAGGCAAAGCACTCCAGGCGTCGTTGACTGAATGAGGGTAGTCGCGGACGCCTCATACACGCAGGTCAGCGCGATAACCGAGGTGGAACACGACGAACGCGAGGCCGGCAGGAGCCTAGAGCGTGTCTGACGGGTCGCGTCATGCAGACCGTCCCCACCGCCAGAGCTGCCATCGCTCCGCCGTCCGTCCCGCCTTCCCAGTCGGCCGCGAAGGCCTTGGGCGGGCCGGGTCAGCGGCCCCGCTCCCGACAGCCATGTCACCCGAATGGCGCAACATGAGGTGCCACCCGTATGGGTGAAGATCAAGATGGCTAGTGCCGCAATCAAGGCAATCCGTGAAAGGGGAACAAAATGCCCATTCGACGAATCCTCGCCTCCGTCATCGCCACGGCAGCCCTCGCCGGACTCGGCCTCACAAGCGCCGCCACCGCCACCGCCGCCACCGCACAGGGTGCCCCGTCGTACGTCACCCCCTCTCAGTGCAGGCAGGGCGGCGGAGAGCCCCGGATCGACTTGCCGGGCAACCCCTGCGTGGGCGGTACGTACGACGGCCAGTCGGTCGACTAAACCCCACAAGGCGCCCCGCAGCCACGCGCCGCGGGGCGCTCCCGCGCGAGCGTAGCCGGGAGAGTCGCAGGGACTGTGCCGACCCGTCGGACACGCCCTAGCACCAATCAGGCGTTGAGCCACGTTCGAGGGTCGCGGGCGACGGCGTAGACCCGGCGCACCTGATCCTCAGAAAGAGACGGAGACAGGCCGGACAAGACTCGATCCACCTGATCAGCCGACAAGACGAGGACGGGAGGGGCGGCGTTTTTCACCGTCACCTTGGCTGCGTGAACAACAGCGATCACCGGACGAACCGAAACATGGAACCCACAGCGTTGCGACAGGACCCGGGAGACGCGACGGGCTTCATGCTGGCTGATCACTATGTGGCGCGTTGGTGCGCGGTTCACGGTGATCGCAGTGTCGCCGTACCAAACAGCCTTGCCTTTGTGGCGTTTTGAGTTGATCGTGAAAACACCAGCAGGGCCGATTGCCAGATGATCGATGTCCGAACCACTGGACCACTGGACGGCGTGCAGGACAGACCATCCCCTGCTCCTGAGCCTGTTGAGTCGCCGCCCAGTCACACGCTCGCCCACCAGCCCGTTGCTCCAACTGTGGATTTCGGAGCCACGTAACCAGCGACCGAGGAGCCTCTTTGGGGCGCTTGGTTGGAGTTCGATGATCTTGCGGCGCACGGCATCGCCGGGTCGATTCAACGCCAAGTCATCCTGAGCAGCGTGCACGCCATCCCCCCCCGTAGAGCCAACCTGTCCAGGTCATCACGGAGCCAAGGTGCGGCCAAGACCCGTACCGGCCAGGGCGTTGTTACAGGTTTCTCTACTCTCGGAGCCGAGCGGCATTCCGATCATTCCACCACGGCGGTAATCGTCTCGGTGGGTGCGTAGGTGCCCGACATCCCACTCGGGTCGTACCAGGTGAACTCGCCCACCACCGTGCCCCACTGGAGGTAGTAGGGAACGTCGAGCGAAATTCCCTTGTCGTTGGCGTTACCGATCAGGCGGTCTCCGTAGGCGACGCTCACAGGTGACGAGAGAGTGCACTGGATCCAGCTGTGTGAAGTGGAGGCGCAGGTGCCGACCTGCGTGCCGGTGCCGCTCATGATGAAGGGGAAGGTCACGTTGTTGGGGTTGATGACGCTCGCACCGCCCTGAGGCGAGAACGTGAGCGTTGTGCCAGGCTGGGCGGTGCACCCGTCCGCCGTAAGACACTGCATTCCAAACGTGGTGAGAGCTGTCCTCCCGTGGTGGACTGGAGCAGACCTCTGCGGCCAGCCCCAGTTGCCGGTGGAGGCCGAGGCGGTGGGGGCACTCGCCAGGACACCAGCGATGGCGCAGAGACCGACGGTAGCCAGGGCAGCCCTGCGCTTGAGCGAAGCGAACATGGAGATCCTTTCTGACCTGAGGAGGAACCTCCTCGGCATCAAGAGGTAGCGCCTTCCTGATCTCATGACGGTTCGTCATGCCCGGGGCCCTTCAGAAATCGCCCCGATGACCCGCTGTGCTTCATACGCTGGCTTCAGGCTTCTCTGGACCGAAGAAGAGCGCTCAGGCCGGGAACCGAAAGTGGGAGAGCAGCACACGTGCCCCCGGCGTGCCCGGTCAGATGGCAGGCAGCAGGGAACAACGGGGAGCGTCGGCGAGTCTCCTGGAAACGCGCGGGTCAGCGCCTTGGCAGGTCAGGCCGGGGCCGGTTACGCGATCTTCCAAGCTGGTGCTCCAGGATCCCGAGCGCGGCGGCGCTGACTTCGGGACAAGCAGACATATGCGCGCCGCCCCGTCTGAGACGCTGGGCAGATGCTCACTGAAGACGAAGCGCGAGGGCTCGTTCTGGCGGAGCTTGCGCGGGCCGAAAGAGCGACACACCTAGAGCTCGCCATCTCCAGGGTTGAATCCGTGCCTTTCGGGTGGGTGTTCTACTGGTGCGCGCGACAGGACATCGGTCGTCCCGTCGGCCAACGGCCAACACTCGGTGGGAACGGCCCTTTCTTGGTGGATCGGGAGAACGAGCGGCTTATCCGAGCTGCAACCAGCAGGCCCGTACCCCAACAGATTGCGGACTATGAGCGTCGGCTGCGGCATGAGGCTCATGTCCAGAACGCGGCGGCGAAGCAAGCTGTACAGCAAGGAAGTACAGCAACCACAGCAACCGTGGCCATGCGCCACCAACCTCCGACAGTCGACTGACCTGCCGAGCAAGCCTCAGCGACCGCCCCGCCCATAGTTCGCATCGAGGGGCACACCGCAACACCCCGCTCGGGCCGCCTCTGGGCCGTGCGGGGGTGCTCAACGACGACCAACGCTGACAACCACCGACAGCTAAGTCGCAGGTCGCAGCGTTGATCGATTACACGGCCGCAGGTCAGAGACCCAGCCCTTCACTTCCAGCGGAACTGATTGTTGGAGTCGACGCGGCCCGCAGTGAGCCCTAGCCTCACGCCATGAGTGACGCAGTCGGGGCAGAGGATGCCGTCAAGAACCGCTGCCTGCGAGCAGCCCGCATGCTTGCCCCATGCGTGAGCTACTTCGTCGAACGGGTCTCGTTCGGGGCCGTGGACGGCGGTGATTGTGTGGATGTCTTCCTCAGGGAGGGTCCGCACAAGCCAGACGTCGTGATCTCGCTTACCTATCTGCACCACGTCGAGACAGGAGATTCGATCGCGGTTCAGGGCTCCTTCATCGACGAGATCTTGGTGGAGTACCTCCCGCGGCTGCCACACCCATGGCCTGCCGATGCCATCGGTCTCATCGACCGCTCTTCCGATCTCCCCGAGTTGGTGCGGCTCCGGATCGCAGGGCCTTCGGAGGTCGGTGTCGTCGCATCCTGCCTCACCGTCTACACCGCGATGAGCGACGACGAAGCGAGCTTGCCGCTACGTGGATGAGCAAGGCCCAGGCGGTTGCTGTACCGCGGCGAAGTACAGCAACCAAAGCAACCGACCCCAACCATCAGCGCCCTGCAAAGGCCGTGGAGGGGCTGATACGACCGTCAGCGGCTGATCTCTATAGAGCTACGGATCAGAAGGTCACCAGCATCCCGAACAACACGAGAGCCCCTCGATGATCTTCGAGGGGCTCTCGCACATCTGCAATCTACGAAGAAACCGCAGGTCAGAGCGCTTCTCTGGACGGTGTGATCGGCTCGCCCGACTTACGTACCACGGGCAACACACTCCAGGGGAAGTTGATCCAGTCGTCGGTCCGCTTCCACACGTACTCGCACTTCACCAGCGAGTGGGGCTTCTCATAGATCACGGCGCTGCGGACCTCGGCGACGGTGTCGACGCAGAAGTCGTGCACGAGCTTGAGCGTCTTGCCGGTGTCGGCGACGTCGTCGGTGATCAGGATCTTCTTGTCGGAGAAGTCGATGGCGTTCGGGACGGGAGCGAGCATGACGGGCATGTCGAGCGTCGTACCCACACCGGTGTAGAACTCGACGTTGACCAGGTGGATGTTCTTGCAGTCGAGGGCGTACGCCAGTCCACCCGCGACGAAGACACCCCCGCGGGCGATGCTGAGCACTATGTCGGGCTGGTAGCCGTCGTCGGCGATGGTCTGGGCGAGCTCACGGACCGCGGTCCCGAACCGCTCGTAGGTGAGGTTCTCCCGCGCGTCGGACAAGCTCATGTCCTCGCTCTCCCCGCTCCCGCTCACACCTGGGTCCGATGGAAGTTGAGGAAGGACCGGGAGGCGGTCGGTCCGCGCTGGCCCTGGTAGCGGGAGCCGTACCGGTCGCTGCCGTACGGGAACTCGGCCGGCGAGCTCAGCCGGAACATGCACAGCTGCCCGATCTTCATGCCCGGCCAGAGCTTGATCGGAAGCGTCGCGAGATTGGACAGCTCCAGGGTCACGTGCCCGGAGAAGCCGGGGTCGATGAACCCGGCGGTGGAGTGCGTGACGAGCCCCAGCCGTCCGAGCGAACTCTTGCCCTCCAGCCGCGAGGCAAGATCCACGGGAAGCGAGATCACCTCGTACGTGCTCGCGAGCACGAACTCCCCGGGGTGCAGGATGAACGGCTCGTCCCCCTCGGGCTCGACGAGCCGAGTCAGATCGGCCTGCTCGACGGAGGGGTCGATGTGTGGATAACGGTGATTCTCGAACACCCGGAAGTAGCGGTCGAGCCGCACGTCGATGCTCGAGGGCTGCACCATGAATTCGTCGTACGGGTCGATACGGACCCGGCCGGCGTCGATCTCGGCCCGGATGTCCTTGTCTGAGAGAAGCACGCCCCGAGGATACGCGGGGACTGTCAGCATTTCGCACAGTCCCCGCGCCCCAGGTCCTACCGCTGGTCCTACCGCTGAGTCCTACCGCTTCTCGAGCGTGACCGGAACGACGCTCCGGAGCCGCGCACACCGCGGACACCGGACCAATCGACCGGGGCCGAGTCGCTCGGCCTGCTGCATCGGGAACGAAGCGGTGCTGAACACGTGCCCCTCGGCACAACGGACGACGGTGCGCTCCATCAAGTCCTCAGAGTCCCTTCCCCAAGAGCCGCGTCTGACTGACGACGTAAGCCACATTACGGGATGAAAGGGACGGCTCTCCAGGCGGCACTCCGGCCCCGCCCAGACCCTCTTCCACGCCTCCACCGTACGCCCCAACTCCGGTCCCCCGCACCCGCGTCCACCCCCCGAAACGCGCACCGGCCCCACGGCGCCAGCGCCAGGGACCGGGCATGAGGTAGAGTGAGCGAGCATTCGACACCGGGTGACCGGCGTCTTACGCGGGTGTAGTTTAGTGGTAGAACATCAGCTTCCCAAGCTGAGAGTGCGAGTTCGATTCTCGTCACCCGCTCCAGAATTCGCCCCCAGGTCAGCGGCCTGGGGGTTGTTTGTTGTCTAGTCCAATTTGGGGGCGGCGTGCCCTCCGCGCGCCCTAAGTGCAGGTGGGATGCGCCGCCGGAGTCTCCTTAGGGCCTTCGAGACGAAGAGGCAATTCGTCTCAAATCGCGACCGCCGATCGCCTGGCTCTCGGCGAGCTTGGGGCTGATGATGCGGCCCACGTCGTAGACGCCGACCAGCTACTGGGACAAGGCATCCTGGCAGCCGCACGCTGGCCGCCGAGTAGGGCGCGACGGCTTGCCGCCGCCCTGGACGTACGGCTTCAGCAGCCGGTCGGCCGACTCGGCTCCGGCAGATGGGTCTTCGCCCACTGTGCGAGCTCCTTGAGCGCAGGCTCCAATGCCGCGCCCGCTTCCGTCAGTTGGTAGGACACCCGCAGTGGCGGCCCCTTGTCCACCTCGCGCACGACGAGTTCCGTGGCGGCAAGCTCGGTCAGGCGGTTGGAGAGCGTGCGCTCGCTGATTCCGGGGATCGCCCGGCGCAGGTCGGCGAAGTACGTCGGTCCCGTGATCAGCACGGACATGATGGGGCCGTTCCAGCGCTTTCCGAAGAGTTGGAAGACGTGTGTGATGCCCTCGTCGACCTGCGTACGGGTCTCCGCATCGTGACGGGCTGCGCGGTCGCGGGCCCGGTGCGTCGGCCGATTCATACGCCGAGGCCGTGGCGCAGTGCCGCGGTCATGTCGGAGAGGATGCGTTAGGGCCATGCTCCGCGCCGTCCCGGCGGGCGACACCGCGCGGAAGCCGGAGCAAAGCAGCTGACCTACTGAGCCCCTCCGTCAGCCGGCGGAGGGCGATGCCGGCAGGTTCTGGTCGGCGGCCCAGGAGGCGAGGACGCGCAGCCGGTCATGGGTGGCGGAGCCGGGCGCGGCGGTCCGGACTGTCAGGTTCTGGTCGGCGCCGGTGTCGGCGGCGAGGGTGTTGTCGGTGCGGCGGAGGTCGTAGAAGCGGAAGTTGTCCGGCATCCCGACCTTGGTCCTGGCCTTGCGCCACTTCCGACCAAAGGTCGAGCGGCGGAACGGGGCGCCCTTCTCACCGAAGGAGAGCAGACCGTCCACCCCCTTCTTCGCGAACCACTGCAAGTGACGCCGCAACTCCGGGAGCACGAAGTCGGGCAGGTAGACGGCGCGTTTGCCCGCCCGGGTCTTGGGGTCGCCGGTGACGCGCCTGCCGTTGGTCAGCTCGGGGCAAACCTGTGTAACGCGCAGGGAGCATTCGTCGAGAGCGACGCTGCGACGGCGCAGTTCGGCCGGCTCCTCCGGGTGAAGGGAGGCGAAGGCGCCGAGCAGGACCATCAGGCGCCGGCGTGGGCCCATGGCGTCAGCGAGGTCGAAGACCTGCTCGATGGTGGCGGTGGGGCGTTCGTCGGCCTCCTCCTTGCCCGCGCCCTTGATGCGGCACGGGTTGCTGCCCAGGAGGTCGTCGTCGACCGCCGTCTGGAGGATGGCCTTCAGCAGGCGGTACGACTTGGCGACCGTCGTGGCGCCGGTCGCCTTCAGTCGCTCGGCGCGCCACGCGCGGACGGCCGGCGGAGTGATCTCGTCCAGATCCTTGCCGACGAAGGTCGGCAGGATGTGCAGGCGCAGCAGACCGTCGTAACGGTCGTGCGTTGTCGGGGCCAGGCCGCGCTCCTCCTTCCAACGGAGCGCGTACTTCTCGAAGTCGACCGCGCCGGCGTCCGGATCGCGCCCGTGGTTGCGTTCGATGTCGGCGCGGGTGCGGATCGCGTCGGCAACACGTCACGAACCTCGGCCTTCGGCGGCGCACGTCCCGGCTCCGAAGGCGCGCGAGAACCGCCTGCGCGCCGCGGCGGAACCAGGACGATGACGGAAATACCTGTGCCGTACGTGTCGGACGGGATGCCCCTGCACGGGTGCCGGAGGCGCCCTACGGCCCAGTTGTTGATGGTGTCGACGGTGATCGGTGCGGTGACCTGCGATTTCGGCCTGGAACGATCTCGTCAGCGGCCTGTCGCAGTGCACGGCGTCTGCCCCACGCAGGCGGGTTCAGTGCGTCGGCACCCGTTCCTGACGTTTCTTCATCTCATTTGACCCGCTATTGCACAGCTGTGACAGCGAGCGCACAGCCCTGTCACCCCCTGTTGGAAGACTTTTCTCATCGCGAAGGGCAGCAAGCCGACGGACCGGTTCAGGTCCCGGGGACGGCAGGCGGTTCCCGCGAAACTCTCATCGCAGCGTCATTCACGTCCCTGGGGGAACCTCGATGTCCGCTCGTAACCGTCGGAACACCGCAGCCGTCACCACCGCAGGTGCCGCCGCACTGCTCACCCTGTGCGGCACGGCCGCAACCGCGATGGCTGCCCCGTCCTCCGGCGGCGACGCCAAGGGCAGCGCCGCGATGGTCGCCGCAGCCGCGTCCGCCCACACGGTCACCGTGCCCAGGGGACTCACCATCAGCGACGGCACCCGCCACGTCATGGTCAACGGTAAGTCGATCGACTTCGGCACGACCGTCCGTGACCTGGCCTGGAACCCCAGCGGCAGCAAGGCCGCCTTCATCGACGGGCACGGCGACCTCGTCGTCTCCAACCCCGACGGCAGCCACCGCGTCACCGTCGCCGCCAACCCGGGCGGGCAGACCTGGTCCCACCCCACCTGGCAGGTGACCGCCGCCGACCGGACGAACCAGATCCCCGCGAAGAACAACCTCATCTTCTCGGCCAAGATCCACGGCAGCACCGTCCTGGAGGGCGTCAAGGCCACCAGCAACCACGGCAAGCCGACCAAGATCAGCCTGAACGGCGACCCGGGAGACGGCAACGTCCCCCAGACCAACAACACCTGGCCGAATGTCGGCGGCAGCTACGGCTCGGCCGTCTACGAGAACACCCACACCGGCGAGGTCTACATCCGCGACGACTACCTGCGGCAGCAGGGCGGCGCGCTGACCAAGGGTTCCGAGCCCGCTCTCTCCCCCGACAACGAGGAGGTCGTCTTCGTCCGCTCCGTCCACGGGCACGACCACCTCTTCGTCGAGGACTTCGGCGGCTCCACCAAAGTCGTCAAGGACGTCACCCCCAACGCCACCACCGACTACACCGAGCCCACCTGGTCGCCCAACGGCAAGACCATTGCCTTCCGCGCCCCGACCGGTACGTACACCATCACGAAGACCGCCCACGGCTTCGGCAAGCCCGTCAAGGTCTCCAAGCACACCGGCCTGCCCGCCTACCGCGGCTGACCGCCACCCAACCGGCCGCCGGAGCGGGCGAGTTCAGCCTGAAGCTCGGGCAGGTGCTGGTCGGCCGTGTCATGCGGCAGGTACTCGACCACATCGAGAAAGCGGAACAGAACCTGGGTCTTGGTGACGGCGAACTCGTAGTCGCCGTACCCCACCACGGCACCCATATCGCCGCGAACAGCACCCCGGACGACATGCGCGGTCATGTCGTCCGGGCTTTGTGCCGTCAGCCCCCGCCGCGCGTTGGGGCGCGCCAGATACGGGCAGACCATCGAGGCGTAGAGCATGCACGCGCGGTGCCCCGGCGCCTCCAGGGTCGCCGCCATGTTGCGGTACGGCCGCCCGGCAGCAAGCGCCTCGCGGATCGCGGAACCCTCCGCGGCACCGACCACCCGCCACACCGGACCCTTGGGTATCAGGGTGTTGCAGACGGAACACAGACGCTGTCGTGCGCACTCGGCGCTGCGCCCGTAGTCGGTGAGCGCGAACTGGGGCTCGTCGCCCTCCCACGGGGTGATGGCGGGTACGGGATAGCCACGGCTGTCACGAGGTCTGGCCTCGACGGTCGCCGGCATGGGAACGGAATCGAATCGCACACCCCATGGTGAACCAGATGGCCTCGCCACCGCGACGGTTGTCAGACATGTACGAACCCTGTGTCCACCTCGCACCAGATGAAGGACCCGTCCGTACCGGTGCTGTCGGCGACCTACGACGACCTCTGCTCCGCCAACCACCGCCGCCGCCTGCCCGCGCCGGATCGCGACACCGGAGTGGAGTGATGGCGCACGGCCACGCCGGACGACGCCGTTGACCGTGCTTGCCGCTCTCACGGGCACGCTGTGGGCACGGCATCGAGGAACGGTGAGCAGAGCGCGGGCGCGAAATCGGGTTCTGCGCTGATGGGATCGTCCGGGCCAGGGGACGGTCCGTACGTACGAAGAAGGCCGTGTCACCCGCCACCGCCACGACCGCGTCCTTGACGAGCGGCAGGCCCAGGTCGGATACCTGGCCTTGTTCGCGGGCCCGCCGCATGGGCATGCGCCGGACTCAGGTCCCGTGCGTGCGCAGCTGATGCCCGTAGGCGAAGATCACGACGATGCCCGTAGGCAAAGATCACGACCTGCGCGCGGTCCCGTAGCGCGCGTCTTCGCGGTGGCCTGGGTGAGGAACAGGCGTTCGGCGATCTTGGTGTTGGTCGGACCGTCGGCGACGGGGGTGGGGGACGTCCTTCTCGCGGGTCGTCAGTTGGTCGAGGAGCGCGCCCGCGGTGTCGTCGTGGGGCCGGGGTGCGATCCGGCCGCAGCGGTCGACGAGGCCGCAGATGGTGTGCGAGGCGAGGACGGCGTCGCCGGAGGCCGCGGCGTGACTCCCTGGTGCGGCCCGGCCGGTACGACGTCCTTGATCCGGCGCCGCGATCCGGGTCCCGCCATGAGCGGAATCGGCGAAGACGAACAGCCGCAGCACCAGGAAACGTCCGGTTCCGGCAAGCCCGGCGGCGCTGAGGTAGACGGCCTGTTCGGAAAGGATCCCCGGCGACGGCCGCACCATGTGCAGAACGGCCATCGCGCAGCAGGTCACCGCGTAGGCAGCAGCGGCCGACCCCGCGGACTGCCAGTGCCGGCGCCATCCGGCGCGGCGCCCGGCCCCGAAGGTGAAGCGTGCGTGGAGCTCCGTACAGAGGACGGTGGAGGCGGCGGTTATCAGCGCGTTCGCCACCATCCAGGGCATCAGGGCGGCGCACAGTGACACAGCGGCACTGGAGGCGGCCCCGACACCGCCGCCGCACAGGACGAAACGGGCGAAGGCAGTGGCTGGACCGGGAACGACCGGGGTCCACCGTGCGTCGTTCCGGTCGGTCGCCATCCGCCCCGTACGCGGCGTGACCCGGGTGCCACACCGTGTTTCGCGCGCCGTCTCCGGCTTCGACGCGAGCGGCGACTTCATGGGTTTCCCTGGTTTCCTTCCGGACGAGGTAGCTGTGAACCTCTGAGGCGGGCCGGGTCGGACCATGCCGCTGCGCGCTCGCGGCGCCGAGGCGGTGCACCCCCGGGCCGAGGGCGGGCCGCGCCGCACCCTCGGCTCGGGGGCCGGGCCGTCAGCTCGCCGTGTCCGAGGTGGCCGGCGCGACGGTGTTGCCGGTCACCGTGCCGGTGGCTCCGTCGATGGTGACCAGGTGCCGGACACCGTCGGCGCCCAGCACCTCGACCTCCCACGCGCTTCCGCCACCCTGCTCAGCGACCACGCGCAGCGCCTCCGTCTTGCTGTCGGAAACCGCCTTGCCGGCCGCCTCGATCGCCGCAGCGGCCGATACCACCGGCAGCGGCGCGGGCGCGAGGGTCCCCGCAGTGCTCTGACCGCTCCGGCTGTTCTGACCGCCCTGGCTGCTCTGGGTGCCCTGGCCGTTGCCGCCGAGCCTGGATTCGTCGTTCTGGCCGCCGCGACCGCCTCGTGCCTGCCCGTATGCGCCCTGCCGGTCGTCGCGGCCGTCCGCCCGCCTGTGCTCTGCCGCAAACCGGCCGTGGTCGCCCTTTTCACCGTGGTCGTGGTGGACGACCACAGCGGCGCCGGCCGCGGCCGCCAGGAGAACCGCGGCGCCGAGGACGGTGCCACGGCGACGGCTCACCCGGGGGAGGCGCGCCCGGAAGGTCTTGGCCGACTTGGCCGGCTTCGGCAGCGCAACCGGTGAGTCCGGCGTCGACTCGGGCTGCTGCGGCGGTTCGGGTTGGGACATGCTCGGGCTCCTGATCGCCTCGACCGGCCCGGTGCCGGCGGCTGCGATCAGCTTGGAATGCCGTTGCTGAAGCCAGGCTGAAGGTGGCTGAAGGCGTCTTCAGCCACCGTCCGTCCGGCGTGCGAGGCTGTATGCCGTGCGCGTACTGGTGGTCGAGGACGAGAAGCGGCTGGCCGCCGCTCTGCAGCGAGGGCTCAGGGCCGAGGGGTTCACCGTCGATGTCGCCCACGACGGGAACCAGGGACTGTGGCTCGCCCTGGAGCACAGCTACGACGTGGTCGTGCTCGACATCATGCTGCCCGGCCTCAACGGCTACCGGGTCTGCGCCAGGCTGCGCTCGGCCGGGAGCGTCACACCGATCCTGATGCTCACCGCCAAGGACGGGGAGTACGACGAGGCCGAGGCGCTGGACACCGGTGCCGACGACTTCCTGTCCAAGCCGTTCTCCTACGTCGTCCTGGTCGCCCGGCTCCGCGCGCTCCACCGTCGTACCGGCCACCGGCTCCCTCCGGCATTCCGGCTCGGTGACCTGGTGATCGATCCGGCCGGCCACACATGCGTCCGTGGCGGCACCGAAGTCCGGCTCACCGCACGGGAGTTCGCCATTCTGGAGTACCTGGCCCGCCGGGCCGGCGAGGTGGTGTCCAAGCCCGAGATCCTCGAACACGTCTGGGACTCGGCCTTCGAGGCGGACCCCAATCTCGTCGAGGTCCACGTCAGCGCCGTACGCCGCAAGATCGACACCGCCTTCGGGCGCTGCGCCCTGGAGACCATCCGCGGCGCCGGATACCGGCTGGCGGCCGACGGTGGCTAGATGGCTCGTCCCCCGCGTCGGCGAGATACGGGCAGCGATCCGGCGCCTGCGCTTCGCCGCCGTGAGGCTCGTACGACATCCGTGGCCGGGATCGGTGCGGGCCCGGGCGACGGTCGGGGCGACCGCGGTCGTCGCCCTCGCACTGACCGCAGCCTCCTTCGCGCTGTTCGCCATGCTGCATGTCGACCTCCAGCGCAATGCCAACGACGCAGCCACCGCGCAGGCGGACACCGTCGGTCAGCTGGCCGCCGAGGGCAAACTGCCCGACCTGCTGCCTCTCACCCACGGCGCCGACTTCATCCAGGTCGTCGACAGCAGTGGGCGCGTGGTGGCCGCCAGCCAGAACCTCGTCGGCCGTCCGGCCGTCGCCGACCTGCGCCCCCATGAGGGCAGGCTGCGCGCCACCTGGTCCGGCGAACCATTCGGCGAAGGACACCGCCAGCGGATCGTCGCCGTCACCGCCCAGACCCCCGGCGGCGCGGTCACCGTGTACGCGGGCACGTCGCTGCGGGACGCGGACGCGGCCGACGAGATCACCAAGGTCGCGCTGGGCATCGGCACACCGCTGCTGCTGGCCACGGTCGCCCTGGTCACCTGGTGGGTGACCGGCCGGGCCCTGCGTCCGGTGGAAGCCATCCGCTCCGAGGTCGCCGAGATCACCGGACGCGCTCTGCACCGCCGCGTCCCGGTACCGGCCTCCCAGGACGAAGTCGCCCGCCTCGCCCGCACCATGAACGCCACCCTCGACCGCCTGGAGGACGCCGTCGTCCGCCAGCGCCGATTCATCGCCGACGCCTCGCACGAACTGCGCAGCCCCATCACCGTCCTGCGCACCCAGCTGGAGGTCGCCCTCGCCCATCCGGACCCGGCCCTGTGGCCCGACCTGGTCAGTGACGCCCTGGAGGACACCGTCCGGCTCCAGGACCTCGCCTCCGACCTGCTGCTCCTCGCCCGTCTGGATACGGCCGAGCCGGTCAGCCGCCGCCCGCTGGACATGGCCGAACTCTGCCGTACGACCGTTGCCGCGCGTCACGGCGACCGGCTCCCCATCGACACACGGCTGCAACCCGGCCTCACCGTGGAGGGCAACCGCGGCTGGCTGGTCAGACTCCTCACCAACCTCCTCGACAACGCCCAACGGCATGCCGATCGCCGCATCGAACTGGCGCTGCACACCGACCCGGACGACGCCGGCCTGGCCGTACTGGAGGTGACCGACGACGGACCTGGCATTCCCGAGGCCGACCGTGAGCGGATCTTCGAGCGCTTCACCCGCCTGGACGACGCCCGCAGCCGGGACCACGGCGGAGCCGGCCTCGGGCTGGCCATCGCCCGCGACATCGCCCATCAGCACCACGGCACTCTCCGCGTCGAACCCCACCCGTACGGCGCCGGCATCGTCGCCCGCCTCCCGCTGTCGCCATCCGGGCCCTGAAGCGGACGCTCGGGTCCGACGGCGATCGCCGCATCCGCCCCGCGACTTCGAGTGCATCACCGCCGTGACCGGACAGGCGCTCCAGTGGTACGGGCCCGAAGCAGGCAAGTGACACCGGGATTCACGGCAGGCTCTGTGCTCGTCCAAGTTGGGGTCACGCGCTGAGCCGACCGCCCGGGCCGTGAGACCGCTGGGATGCCAGGGTGGCTACCAGGAGAGGGCGTCCGCCGCGTTGTCCTGCCAGTAGGTGACGGTGGCGGCGCTGTTGAAGAAGACACCGCCGTTCGGCAGCTTCAGGGTCTTCTCCGTGTTGGTCGCGTTGCCCTTCCTGTCGGTGAAGATCACGCCCAGGGTCTTCTCCTTGCTGCCCCCTTCGCCGTCGGGGGAGTACGTCGTGATGCCCGCGTACGCGGAGCGGCCGGGTTCGAGCACCAGCACGGCCTGCGGAATGGTCTCCTCGGCCCACGGCAGCGGGGCCTGGGCGTCGGCGCCGGCCCTCAGGAAGGGGGCGCTGTAGGCGTAGCAGGGCTTGGTGCCGGTGTTGGTGGCCTTGAGCAGCAGGTGGTTGATCGGGCGGGACACCTCGGTGACGGTCAGCTTGGTGTTCGCCGTCGTGCAGGTGACGACCGAGGACGCCTTCGTGGTGGCGGCGGAGGCGGTCTGCCCGGCGGCCTGGAATCCGACGAGCGCGAGGGCGGCGGCGACGACCATGGAGGAGGCGGCCGTGCGGGAGACGAAACGAGTAGTGCTACGCATGAATGGACTGCTTTCTCTGAACATCTGGGCGCGCCGGAAGTGCGGGCCATGAAAGGGGAGTTGGGCGGGGCCGATCACCGTGTCCGGCGAGGCGCCGTGCTTGGATGGCCCAAGCCTGTGCCATGCGGCGTCCCATCCGCCATTCCATCGGGAATTTCGGGACGCTGGGATGCGCGAACCGGCTCTGAACTGGGGAAACGTGACCTTCCTGGGAAGCCGAACGGAATGGAGGACTGGTGGGGGCGGCTGAGGAGATCGCTGATTTCGCGGCGCTGCTGCGCGAGTTGAAGCAGCGATCCGGGCTGAGTTACGAGGCTCTGGCGAAGCGGGCGCACATGAGCACCTCGACGCTGCACCGGTACTGCAAGGGGGAAGGAGTGCCGGCCGACCACGCGGCCGTCTCCCGCTTCGCCCGGGTGTGCAAGGCGACTCCCGAGGAACAGGTCGAGTTGCACCGGCGCTGGGTCCTGGCGGACGCGGCGCGGGAACGCGCCCGGCGGGCCGCGGCGGAATCGGAACCGGACTCCGCGGACCGGGCCCGAGCGTCCACGTCCGGCTCGGGCCAGGAGCCATGCTCCACGCAGGGACGCACGGACCGGCCCCAGCCGGAGGCCGTGTCAGACGTTCCGCCCCCGCCCGCACCCGCGCAGCCGACCGCGTCCGCAACCGCGCCCACATCCACGAGTGAGCCGGGGGACCCTCCCGGGTCCGTCGACGAACCGTCGCCGGAGGCGGCTGTCCTCGCTCGCCGCACGCCGACGCTCATCCGGACCGCCCGCAGGCGGTGGGCCCTGATCGCGGCGAGCACCGCCGTCGTTGTCGCCGTGTCCACCGCGCTCACGGTCGACCTGAAGGGCGGGGGGACGGACCTGGCGGAGAACGGCCGGCCGGCCGACACCGTGGCCTCCTCCGGACAGTCGGCCTCCGCCGCCTCCACGCTGCACCCATCGGCGTCCATGTCCCCCTCCGCGCGTCCGAGCCGCTCCCCGGCCCCAACCCCCGCAACGCCCGACGCCAAGCCGTCGGTGCACAGCACCGACACGGGCCGCGCCCAGGACGGTGATGAGGTCCCGCTCACGGTGAGCACCCGCACCTATGCCTGGGACGACCCGCAGTGCGAGGGGAAGTACCTGATCAACCGGCCTCCCGGCGAAGTCTCGCCACCGGTGATGGGGCAGGACGTGCCGGGCTGGGTGAAGGCGCACGGCGCCATCGCCGCCGACGGGCAACGGGTGGCGCTGACCGTCCAGGGCACCGGGGACGCAACCGTCGTCATCGAGTCCATGCACGTCCGTGTGGCCAACTCGAGCACGCCCCCGGCCTGGAACGCATACCTGGGGTCGTCGGGCTGCGGCGGAGGCGTGGAGACGAGGTCGTTCGACACGGACCTCGACGCCGGTCACCCCACCATCGTGCCGAAGGCCGGCCAGCGCGGTCTCCCCTACAAGGTCAGCCAGTCCGATCCCGAGGTGCTGTACATCACCGCCCATGCCAGTGCCCACGATGTGAACTGGTACGTGGAGCTGCAGTGGTCCAGCGGCGGCCGTCAGGGAACCACACGGATCGACGACCACGGAATACCGTTCCGCACCAGCGGCAGTCGGGGCCGTCCCGTCTACGAGTACCTGCTCGGCGGCACCAAGTGGTACAGCGTGGCGGAGAACTGATCTCCACGGTCCCGACACCGAGGACATGTCCTGGGCCGAAGCGGACCAGCGTGTGTTCGTCGTGCCGACGCCGTTGCGGCGGCCTGATCGCACCGCTGGTGACCATGGTTGTCCGCCCCTACGGGCACGGATTGAGCACGGCGGGGGCTACTTGTGCTTCCCTCTGCCCTTCGCGCCGCTTCCCTTGCCGTTTCCGGCCGCGTTGCCCGTGTCGCCGGGGTTGCTGCCGGAGGCGCCGGCGCTCCCCGCCTTGCCGTTGCCGGCGGTCCCGCTCGGCGCGGCTGTCGCCAGCGCCAGCTGCTCGGAGCAGTACGCGGCGACCTTGTCCTTCCCGCCGGCGGCCGTGACGAGCCGCTGCCAGGCTCGCGCTTCGAGCGCTTTGCCGCGATCCTTGACCTGCTCGTAGGCGCGGCAGTGGGCTTCGGTGTCCTGAGCGGTGGCCGGGCCGTCCGTCGGTCCGGGGACGCCGGAGGGCGCCGACGAGGCCTCACCGCCCGGCTGGTCCGGGGCGACCGCCGACGGGTGCGCGGTACCCCGCCCGGCGCCGTCACCGTCCGTGGACGAGCCGACGGAACCGATGGCCGCGACCGCGACTCCACCCAGCGTGAGGCTGGCGAACACCACGCCGAGCGTCATCTTCACAGGACGCCTGGCACGCCGCTCCGCGGGCAGCCGCCAGTCGTCCCGGCGCCGGGTACGCGCCCGGTGCGTGCCTGCGTCATGGGCGGCCCGGAAGGCGGTCAGGGCCCGCTGCTCGGCCTCGGGGTCGAGATGGCCTCCGCGTAGGACGGCGCCCAGCTCCGTTTCCAGCGTGGCGGCGTCCCGCACCTCCCACGGGTCGGACGCGGCGCCGCCAGGGCGCACACGTCGACGGCCCGGCACTCCTTCGCCGCCCAGCCGTTCACCCATGTCCGCTTCCGTTCCTGTTCGACCGATTCGATTCGTTCGGTGTTCCGAGCCTGATGCCTGTCAGTCGGTCACTGTTGCCGGCGTTGTTCATTTCGACTTCCCCAGCGTTGGGGAAGCCTCATTCGTCACACCCTTGTCCGATTCATTGGCGACGCCCAGCTGGCGGGCGAGGCGTTTCAGGCCCCGGTGGGCGGCAGTGCGCACCGCTCCCGGGCGCTTGCCGAGGACGCGTGCGGCGGCGGGACCGTCCAGGCCGACGACGACCCGCAGGAGCACGGCCTCGGCCTGGTCCCGCGGCAGCCCGCGGACCAGTTCCAGCGCCCGCTCGGTGGACAGGGACTCCAGGGCCTCTTCATGGGTGCTGTGCCGACTGGGCAGGTCCAGTACGTCCCGTTCAGTCCCTCCTGTCCGGGGCCGTACGCGCTGGCGGCGCAGATGGTCCAGCGCCCGGTGCCGGGCGATGGTCGAGGTCCAGCCGCGGAACCCGGCCCCGTCCCCCTTGAAGCGGCCGAGGTCACGGGCGATCTCCAGCCAGGCATCGGAGGCCACGTCCTCCGCGTCGTCACCGACCAGGCCGCGCAGATAGCCGAGCAGGCCCGGCTGCACGATCCGGTACGCGAACGCGAAGGCCGTCTCGTCGCCGTCCTGGGCCCGCGCGACCGCCGCGCCCAATTCCCCGTCGTACGCCTGTACACGCCGGGGTTGCCGTACCTGGCCCAAGGCTGTCCTCGTTCGTACCGGGTTCATGGCGAGTGCATGCCGTCCGCCGTGCTCCGGTCGCATCGACGGCCCCATGGTGATCAGCGTCTGTCCTCACAGAAGTGTCACAACGCCTGGGCGCCCCTTCACGTCGTCGCCGGCGCCGCACCCCCGGACGGACCTTGCCGCGGTTGCCGATCCCGGGGTTCGGGCGCGCCCGCCGTCGCGTCGCGGCACAGCAGCCGCAGTGAGCCGTCTTCGGCGAAGCAGCGGCGGGCCTCGTCGATGGGATCCCACAGCCGTCCCCCGGCCGTGCGGATCCAGTGGTGGCCGTCCGCCTCCCACCACTCGGCGCCCGATTGGCGGACGATCACCTCACCCGCGTACGCCCCGAAGCCGCGCAGCACGCTCTCCACGGCGGCGTAGGGCGTGTCCTCCCGTCGCAGGTCGTCGATCATCCGGTCGACGCGCCACAGGCTGGATGCCGAGTAGTCGAGGTGCAGCCGTGCCCCCTCCCGCATTGTCGCCACCGTGTCCGCCGCCCACCGCACGGGCCTGGTCGCCGCATGGGGTCTCGTCTCCTGATCTTTCGTCACATACGAAGAGAGCGAGGTCGGCGGTCGATCCGTTACCCGGTTCCGGGGGATTCCCGGCAACCGGCGCGGGCGGCGTAATGCTTCGGCGTCCCCGTGCGCTCCCTCTGGCATGAGTACGTACCTCCGTCTGCGAGCGGTGCCGCCGCCCGCACTGCGCAACAGTACGACCTGGCTCGAACGACTCTTCGAGGACGACTCGGAGACCGTCCGAGGCCGGGTGGGCCGGCACCGTGAAGAGGAGCTGGACAAGCGTTATCTGGACCAGGAACGCATCTACGCCGGCGCTCCCGCGCATCGTGCCGAAGGCCGGCCCCAGACCCAGGTGGTGCTCGGTGGTCGGCCGGTGTTCCGCGCCGACCGGCACAAGTCGCCGTTCCTGGTGCTGACGGCGGCCCAGGCCCGCCGGGTGGCCAGGTTCCTGGCGGTGGCCGACTTCGACGCGCTGTGGGATTTCGCCCGCGCCGAACTGCTGCCGCGCTACGGCGGCGTGACCGCCGAGCCCGAGACGTGGTACGCGTTCGCGGTGGCGCACCAGGAGTTGAGGGCGTTCTACGCACAGACGGCCGAGTGCGGGGACGCGGTGGTGAAGTGGCTGCCGACCTGAGGCGCGCGTAGGGCGCGGGTCAGGAATCTTCGGCCGACAGAGGCGCCGCGTGTCCGCCTCGCCGGGGGGGGCGAACGGCCCGCTTGCTCCCCGCCGGCCGTTCTCCCGCCCGCGGGCCCCAGGCAAGCCATCGTCATGATCGTTCACCTTTCGTCCGGCTCGTCCGACTCGTTCATCGCGGTGGAGCAGGTACGACGGCGAGGCCGAGGTGTAACACTTCCGGCCGAGTGCGCTCTTTCCATGCGGACGACCGCGTCGGTCGGCCAGGACAGGGGACACGACTCGTGCGGCGGATGGACGAAAGCGGCGGGGCGTACGGCGAGGATCCGTACGGCGATGCCGGGCACGCGTATGCCTACGGCTACGAGTACGGCGCCGGCGTCGGCACGGACACGGGCACGATGTCCTGGGACTCGGTGGAACTCGCGCAGTGGACGCACTCGGAGTACAACACCCATGCGACGGGGACGGACCCCCACGCCACCGGACCGCATCCCTACGTGGCCGGACCGGACCCCGCCACGACGGCGTGGGACTCTCCCCACGGTGACGTCCTCACCGTGCCGCCCCCGGAGTTCGACACCGGCGCCCCGGTACCGGAACCGGAGACTCCGGCGAACGAGTCGGTGCGGCCCGTCTTCGTCGACTCCTCGGGGCGACGCCGGCGCCGCGTACTCCGCGCCGCCCGGCTGCTGGTTATCCCCGCCGGCGGCTACGTCACCCTGCTGATCAGCACGATGCTGGGCGGACCCGGCATCGGTTCTCCGTTCGTCCCGCAGCCGGACTCCACGCACCCGACCACGCCCCGGGCGACCGCGCCCGACGCCTCGCCCGGCACGGGCCACTCCGCAGGGACCGCGAGTCCCACCGCAGGGCAGCGGAACTCCGGCCCCACGGTGCAGAAGACCCCCGGTCCCACGGACCGGTCGGCCGCCTCCACCGCTCCTGCGGCCACGTCCGGGCCCACCGCGGCGCCCACCAGGATCACGTCCCCGACCTCGACCGCCGCTCCCGCCCCCACCCGCAAGGGTCGTGCCAACGGCTCGCCCCACCATCCCGTGAAGTGATCCAAGGCCCTGATGTGACCGATCGCCGGCAGCGCATGGGGCGGTACGGCGTCCGGCACTGTACGACGGCCTCCCACAGCCCTCCCACTACCCCGGTTTCCGGCAGCCCGGACCGTCCAAGACACCGCAGTTGTACTGAGAGGACAGTGATCAGAGCCCATGAGCGGACACCGGCGCCGACCGCCGCAGCGCTCCGTCGGCGGCACGCGTACCGAAGGTGACCGCGCCACGGGCCACCGGGCCGCGCATCGTGACCAGGCCCCCCGACAGGACATGCCACGCCGTGCCGGGAGAAGGGCGCCACAGAAGAGACGCTGGATCGACTACCCGCGCCGAGCCAGGACGGGCCCGCGCCGCTGGCTGCCGTCGGTGCGCCAAGTGCTGGCGCTCTTCCTGCTCTTCTTCGGCGGCACGGCAGCGGTCGTCGGCTATGCCTACGCCACGGTCACCATCCCCGACCCCAATCCCACGGCACTGCTGCAGAACAACGTCTACTACTGGTCGGACGGCACGGTCCTGGCGACCGACGGCAGCGTCAACCGGCAGAACGTGTCGCTCTCACAGGTACCCGCCGACGTGCGGTGGGACTTCATCGCCGCGGAGAACGCCTCCTTCTACACCGACCCGGGCATCGACCCGCAGGGAATCCTCCGCGCCGTCGTCCACATGGCCGCGGGCGGCTCCGTCCAGTCCGGCTCGACGATCACCCAGCAGTTCGTCAAGAACACCTACCTGGACCAGTCGCAGACGGTCTCACGCAAGTTCAAGGAATTGCTGATCTCCACCAAGATCGGCGCCGCGATGACCAAGGAGCAGATCCTCCAGGGGTATCTGAACACCTGCTTCTTCGGTCGTCAGGCCAACGGCATCCAGGCCGCGGCGCGTATGTACTACGGCCTCCCGGTGGAGAGGCTCGACGCGAGCCAGGGAGCCTTCCTCGCCGCGGCGGTCAACGAGCCGAGTCTCTTCCAGTACGCGGACTCCGATCCCGCGGCCAGGGCAAAGGCGGAAGCACGCTGGTCCTGGGTGCTCGACCGGATGGTGACGACCGGCAAACTGACATCCGGGCAGCGGGCACGGTACGCGGCCGCCGGTTTCCCCACACCCAGGAAGTGGACCCGCGGTTCAGGGCTCACGGGCGAGACCGGCTACCTGGTCCAACTCGCCAGGTCGTACGCCGAGACACACGCCCCGACCATCACCGACAGCGGCCTGAGCAGGGGCGGCTACCAGATCCACACCACCTTCGACAGGAAGAAGACGGCGGAACTGACGAGGGCTGTCGCCACGGTGCGGGGGCAACGCCTCGACCCCGCCCACCGGCCGGTCGACCGGGACGTCCAGGTCGGAGCCGCCTCGGTGGAACCCACGACCGGCAGGATCCTCGCCGTCTACGGCGGCCCCGGCTTCGACCACGCCCACTACTCGGACAACGCCGACACCTCCGGCGTCCCGGTGGGATCGACCTTCAAGCCCATCGTCCTCGCCTCCGCACTCCAGCACGGAGCGGTACTACAGCCCGGCAAGTCACCGGAGCCGATCACCCCGGCCGGCAAGTTCAACGGTGACGACGGCATCAAGATCAAGGACCAGCAGGGCAACTACGTCGCCGACCCCAAGGACCCCACCGGGCTCCTCCACCAGCACAACGACACCCCCCAGCGCTGGGGCTACATCCCTCTGCGCAAGGCCATGGAGCAGTCGGTCAACACGCCGTACGTGCAACTGGGAGAGGACGTCGGCTACGGAAACGTGGCGAGGACGGCCGAATCCCTCGGCCTGCGCCCGGGCAGCCTCGCCGCCCCCAGCGCCGGCTTCTACATCGGCACCTCCACACCGAGCGCCATTCGCATGGCAGGCGTGTACGCGACTTTTGCTGCCGACGGGATGCAGGCCACCCCGTACTCGGTGACGAAGGTCATCCACAACGGCTCGGTACTGGCCGGCTTCTCCGCCCCCGCTCCCGTGCGAGCCCTGCCGGCGGCGGTCGCCGGCAACGTGACCGACGTGCTCCGGGGCGTCATCGCCCGGGGCACCGGCACCAAGGCCCAGGCTCTCGGCAGGACCGCGGCGGGCAAGACCGGAACCACCGACGACTACCGTTCCGCCTGGTTCATCGGCTACACCCCGCAACTCGCCACCTCTGTCGTCCTCTTCCGAGAGGACTCGAACCACCCACAGCTGCAGTCCCTGGCAGGCGTCGGTGGCCTCCAGAAGGTGTTCGGCGGCGACATCCCCACCGAGATCTGGACCCAGTACATGCGCGACGCCCTCGCCGGCCTGCCCGACGCCCCTTTCCCCCCGCCCGCCCCCCTCGGCCGCGGCACCGACGAGCTCGGCGCTCCCACGCCCTCCCCGTCCGCGGCCCCCGCCAAGCGGGGCGGCAAGACCGGCAGGAGGACGACCACCACTGCCGCCCCCAGACCGGGCGCCTCAGCATCCGGTTCCAAGTGCCACCGCCACAAGTGCCGTTGACCGCGACTGCACCGGCCACGGCAGGAGGCATCAGCCGATCGCCCGCCTCACTCGGACGGACCTCGACGGCCCGCACCATCCGTGGCACGCACGACACATCGCCATCGCAGTGATCTGCATCACCGAGGCCTGTCGCCCCGTGATGTTCGTCGGACGCGATGCGCTGTAGAGGGCGGCCTCCTGTGTGACAGGTGTGCCTCGTGTGACTTTTTTCTGTGGCCTTTTCGGGCCTTCTAGGGGTGGATACGTGGTGGGTCGTCGTACGTCACATGTGTACAGACCGCTGAACATGAAACGACGGGCGTGGCTGACGCTCGGTGCGGTGGTCCTCGGAGGCGGGGGCGTGGTGACCTACGCCGTCGCCAGCCCGTCCTCCGATCCCGGCGCGGCCGGGCGGGCCAAGCGGCCGGCGAAGGTGTACGACCTCGCACTGAAAGGCGGCACAGGCGACAAGCGGGAGCTGCCGCGCACGGACACCGAGCGGTTCTCGATGCTCGGCGTCTCCTGGACAGGGGCGGCCAAGCGGCTCGACGGCACGGCGCAGGTACGCACCCGCAGCCTCGGCACCGGCCAGTGGAGCGCCTGGCAGGACCTCGAACTGAACGTCGACCCGCTCGAGAACCCCGGCGTCGGAGTGCGCGGAGCGTCCGAGCCGTTGTGGGTCGGCCCGTCCGACGGCATGCAGGTGCAGGTCATCCGCAAGAACGGCACCAGCAGCTCCGCTCTGCCCAAGGGCCTTGAGGCCAACCTGGTCGACCCGGGGGTGGTGACCGACGCCGAGACCAAGTCCGGCGGCACCGCGGCCGAGCCTGCCGCGTTCGTCGCCGATGAGAGTCCCGGCGCCACGGCATCCGCGCCCACCGACTCCGCCGCGCCCAGCGACACCACCACCACCGCGCCGACGGACGGACAGACCACCACATCCCCGGCTGCGACGGACACCACGCCGACGGCCACCGACTCCGTCCCGCCCTCCGCGCCCGCGTCCCCCACGGACTCCCTCTCGCCCTCGGACTCGGCGTCCCCCACGGACTCCGTGTCGCCGTCGCCGAGCACGTCCTCCAGCGCGCCGCCCTCGGCGCCGCCGTCCACCGTGCCCGAACCGCCGATCGTCTCGCGCGCCGACTGGGGTGCCGACGAGTCGATCAGCCCCGAGGCGCCGGAGTACAACGCGGACGTGAAGGCGGTCTTCGTCCACCACACCGACGGGGCCAACGACTACTCCTGCGCCGACTCGCCGTCGATCATCCGGAGCATCTACGCGTATCACGTCCAGGTCAGCGGCTGGAAGGACATCGGCTACAACTTCCTCGTCGACAAATGCGGCACCATCTTCGAGGGCCGCAAGGGCGGCGTCGACCTTCCGGTGTTCGGCGCACACACCTACGGCTGGAACCGGGAGTCCGCAGGCATCGCGGTGCTCGGTGACTACACCACCACCAGCGCCACCAACGCCACGCTGGCATCAGTCGCCCGCCTGGCGGCCTGGAAGCTCGGCCAGTACGGCGCCGATCCCGCCGGAACCACCCAGCTCACGGCGGGCGCGAGCCAGCACAACTACTTCAACACCGACTTCACCGCGGGCAGTAAATACACCTTCCAGCGGATCTCCGGCCACCGGGACGGCTACAACACACAGTGCCCCGGCGGCCTGCTCTACGACCAACTGCCGACCATCCGCACCTGGGCATCCGGCCCGGTGCAGGGCCTGAAGGTCAGCTCGGTCGACGGCGCGGGCCTTTCGGGCTCGACGTACTACACCAAGGGCGGCATCACCGTCCGTTGGACGGCCACCACACCGGCGTCGTTGATCTCCAAGTTCGAGCTGCTGGTCGACGGCAAGAGCGTCGCCACCACCTCCGGCACCGCCACGTCCGCCGGCGTCACCCTGGCCCTGGGCAGCCACACCGTCGCCGTACGGGCCGTGCACCAGTCCGGCAGGACCGCGACCAGTGCCGCGCTGACCGTCGTCGCGGAGACGACCGCACCGACCTTCACCACCAACCCGAAGCTTTCCCTGCGCTCCGGCACCGTCAGCACCAGCGCCGTCCCGGTCACTCTCGGCTGGAAGGCCACCGACGACAAGGCCCTGCGCGAGGTGAAGCTGCTGTCCCCCACCACCGCCACCTTCGGCCCGACCACCACCACCTCCAACCGCACCGCCAAGTCCGGCGCCGCCACCACCTGGTCGATGCGGGCCTACGACTACGCCGGTAACTACCGCACGTCGTCCCCCTCGTACACCCCGGTGATACTGCAGGAGACCGCCGCCACGAAGTCCGGCAGCTGGACCACCCGCTCCTCCACCGGCTACCTCGGCGGCCAGTCCTACTCCAGCGGTTCCAAGGGCGCCAGCCTCACCTGGACCTTCACCGGCCGCTCCGCCGCCTGGGTCGTCTCCCGCGCCGCCAGCTCCGGCCAGGCGTACATCTACGTCGACGGCACCAAGATCTCCACCGTCGACCTGAAGTCCTCCACCACCCTGTACCGGCAGGCGATCTGGACCAAGACCTGGTCCAGCAGCGCCAAGCACACCATCAAGATCGTCGTGGTCGGCACCAGCGGCCGTCCCACCGTCACCACCGACAGCCTCGTCTACATCAAGTAGCCCAAGCCCAGCGAAGACGCGGCGCGCCACGCCGACCGGGGCATGCGGTCCCCCAGCACGAAATCGGCCTTCACGATCCGGCATACGCGGTCGTGAAGGCCGACTTCCTCGGACGGTCGGTGTAGCTGACCGTGCCCGTCCGCGGCGACGGTCGCGGACCCGATCAGCGTGCCCTCACCCGCCAAGGGGTCGTCGAGCCGCCAGATGTCGACGGCGCTTCCGGTGCCGAACCCCACGGGCGCATCGAGCTTTCCGGTGAGGGTGAGCTCCTGATTGGGGTAGCTGCTGGTGGTGTAGCGGCCGTCGTCCGCCAGGTCGGCGGTGCGGAACGCCTGGTGGTGATAGGGCGAGGCGCAGGCGACGACAACCCGCGCGGCGTCCGGCGTCAGCGCAAGGTCCTGCAAGGCAACCGCGCCGCCGTCCGGGCCGTGCCGACGCAGGAGCTGGACCTGATGAGGCCGGCTGTGTACGGGCCGCGGAACGTGGTGGACAAGGTGCTGAAGGACGCGCGGATATGAACGTGACTGAATCTGCACAGCGAATGCGCAACTGGGTCACGGGAGCGTTCTGTTGGTGCGGAGTTGTCCTGGTCGGAGCCGCCGTGGCAATAGCTGTCGCTTTCCTGTGCGGGGCTACATGTAGAGAAGCTGCCCCCAATTCGTGTGCATGCGCGCATGGATGAGAAGCCGACTGTTTCAACTGCCCTGCCGGGAGCAGCGACCGACTGGATGCCGGGCATGCTCCGTGATTTGATCCTTCGCGCCGACGGGATCGCGCCAAGACGTCTGGAAACGGATGGCACGCGCCTGCGGTCGCGGCCCACCGTCTATCCCCAACTTGGCCGCTCCCCCTTGTGGAACATTCATACGAAGGGCAGTTTCATCATGAACTCCGCTCCCCAGGTTCAGACCCTCGAAATCTCCGACGCCGAGCTCGACACCGTCTCCGGCGGCCTGAGCCCGCAGGCCGGCATCGCCGCCGGCCCCACGGCGATCGGTAGCTCGGACCTCGTGGGTCAGTTCGGCGCCGTCAAGGACGAGGTCCTGGACACCGCCGGCCAGTACCACCAGGTCGGCGTCAACGTCTCCTTCTGATCGTCAGATCGGGGACTTCCTGATCGCGGGATCGCCGATGCCGGCAGCCTGACCGCCGATCGGCGTCCACAGCGACAAGCCCCCTACCCGCGGGTCATCGCCGGCAGGGGGCTTGATCGTCAGGGGCTGCTTCTTCTTGCCCCGGGTCTTGCCGGGGATCTCGATGAGCTGGGTTTTGCAGGTCCAGGCGGTGCCGTGGCATACATGAGCGGTCGTCATTGGTCGTCATTGGTCGCCCGTGGCCACTGCCGAGCGGCCTTGGACGGCCCAGGGACGGCCCCGTCGAACACGCTCCAGCCATCTGTCAACGAGGTGCCGTGCGACACCAGCGCGAAGCTGTTCCGCGGCCTCTACGGCAAGGCCGTCCGAGCGGGCATTCTCGGCTTGCACGCCCCTCTGTTTGGCCTCCATGGCCTGGTGTTCGGCCTCTTGTCCTGCCTGGCGCTTCGCTTCACCGGTTAGGTACTTTTCGGCGTCTGTGACGGCCTTGAGGACTTGCGGATGCACACCCCTATGGCAGCGTAGGCGGTCTGAGGGATGATCCGCACGGTGCGCGGTGATTGCCTCGGTCGGTCAGGTGGGCCCGTCAGGGCTCCGGGAGAAGGCCGTGTCGCCGGCCGTCGCCACGATCGCGTCCTTGACGAGCAGCACGCGCGGCGGGTAGCTCTGCACTTTGTCCCCGGGGTCGTCCAGTGCGGAGGTGCGCCAAACCTCCGCTCCGGTGCGGCTGTCCAGGGCCAGCAGACGGCCGAAGCGGTTGGAGAAATAGACCCGCTTGTACGTCGCCGACACCGCGGGCGCGGACAGACTCTCCATGTCCGTCGTCTTCTGCCAGAGTTGTTTGCCGCTGTCCGCCGACACCGCCGTGACCGACCCGTCGGACCTGACGAAGTAGACGACGCCGTCCACAAGGGTGGCCGCGCCGGTCAGCGGATGCGCCAGCGGTATCCGTCTGACCTGCCCGGTTTCCGAGGCCACCCGCAGCAGCGCGTTGTACGGCCGTTCGTACCCGGCTTCGTACACGTCCTTCGCGGTCTGGGGGGCGAGGAACAGGGGTTGCCCGCCGACAGCGCCGAGCGCTTCCGCCTTCTTGGGCAGTGTGGCCGTTTCGGTCAGGCTGCCGGATCTGAGCTTCATCAGCTCGACTGGGGCCTGGCCGGGCTCGTTGCCCTCCGAGCACAGGGCGTAGGGGACGCCTCCCAGCGCCGACGGAGTGCAGTACTCGCCCAGCGAGGGCGCCCGCCACAGTTCCTTGCCGGAAGGCCCGTAAGCCACGAACGACGAGTAGTCGGGAGACAGGGTCAGCAGTCCGCCGTCGTACAGGACCGGGTCCTCGGACTTGTTGATGTCGCGTTGCCACCGCCGGTGCCCGGTAGCGGCGTCGAGGACCACCACGCGCCTGGTCCTGTCGTCCGGATCCTCGTACACATAGACCAGCCCGTCGCGAACGCCGATCGGCTGCGCCCCCTGAGGGCGGGTGCCGGTCCGCCACCGGGTGCGGCCGGAGGCCGCGTCGATCCTGGCGGCCGTGAAACCCGTACCGCCACAGAACAGGGCGCTTCCCTCCGCCACGCATCCCGGGCTGTCGTAGTCGAGAGGGACACCCTTCACGTCGTACCGCAGCTCCGTCTGCCACGGCCGCCAGCCGTCGGGCAGTGACGCGGCATGGGCGGTGGCGGTGACGGTGACGGTGTCCGAATCGGACACGAAGACACCCACCCCGATACACAGCCCCGTGACGGCCATCGCCGCACCGAGGCCGGTGAGCAGCATCCGGGCTCGGCGTCGCTTGCCGGTACCAATGCCGGTCGCGGCGCCCGCGGAGGTGGTGGCCGCGCTCCGAGAAGTGGGGCGGCGCCGGGGGTTCGCGGACTGCCCGGTCTGCGGGGGCCCGGTGGCGTCGTCTTCCGGCAGCGCCTGGAGCATGCGGTGTATGTCCGTCAGTTCCGGCCGTGCGGCCGGGTCCTTGTCCAGGCAGCGCTCGACAATGCCCAGGAGCGCTTCGGGCACACCGCCGAGGTCCGGGGTCCCGAACACCACCTGATAGCCGGTTATATACGGGCTGTCGGCGTCGAACGGTCCCGTGCCGACAGCCGCGAACACCAGCAGCGACCCCAGCGAGAACACGTCCGAGGCCGGGGTGACGTCCCGGGGAGAGGCCAGTTGTTCCGGCGACATGAAGGGCGGAGTGCCGATCATCCGCCCGGTCGTGGTGAGGCTCTGGTGGTCAGAAGCCCGTGATATGCCGAAGTCGATGACGCGCGGCCCGTCCTCGGTCATCAGGACGTTGCGCGGTTTGAGGTCCCGGTGCACCAGGCCCGCCCGCTGGATGTCGCGCAGCGCCTCGGTGAGCCCCATCCCCAGCGCGCGCAGTTCCCGCTGGCTCAGCGGGCCGTCCTTCTCCACGACTTCGGCAAGGTTGAGCCCCGGCACGTAGAGCGTCGCCATCCACGGCCGGTCGGCGTCCGGGTCGGCGTCCACGACAGGCGCGGTGAAGGCGCCGCTCACTCTGCGCGCTGCCTCGATCTCCTGCCGGAAGCGCGTCCGGAACTCCTCCTCCTGGGCGTACGGCCCGCGCACGAGCTTGACCGCGACCTGCCGTCCCGAGGCGGAGACTCCCAGATAGACGACTCCCATGCCGCCCGCCCCGAGCCGACCGAGAAGGGTGTACCCGCCTATGGACTCCGGGTCCCCGGTGCTCAGGGGCGTCATCGCCGATCATCCTTCCCAACGCCTGCCTGCCTCACGGGGATCAGAGTAGGGCCTGCCGCCCCGGAAACGGAGCCGCGCCTGTCACGCACCGGTGTCCCTGTGCCCCTGAGCCGTGCGATGGGTCATCCGTCCAGATGAGGGCTCAACTCCTGGCCGTCCAAGCCGATGTCGAGGTCGAGCCGATGTCGAAGTCGAGCCGATGTCGATGTGCGTCGAGGTGTTCATGCGTGCCCGTTTCGCAAGAGCCGGCGGTCCAGTCTGCCGCCCCCACAGTCCTCCATTCCGTTCGGCTTCCCAGGAAGGCCACGTTTCCCCAGTTCAGAGCCGGTTCGCGCATCCCAGCGGTCTCACGGCCCGGGCGGTCGGCTCAGCGCGTGACCATCACGGCGTCCAGGGCGACGGTGGATCTTCCGGGTGTGCTGTCGGAGAGGATCCGCAACTGCACCTTGTGGGTCGTGATCGCGGTGCCGAGTGTGCGGGTGAACACCACTTGCCGGTAGGCGGTCTTCGCGGCGTAGGTGTTCACCGTACCGACCGTCTTTCCGTCCACCACGACCGCGAAGCGCCCGCCGTTCGACTTCCGGGTCGCCACTGTGCGCAGTTGGGTGCCGTCCGCCGAGAAGGACACGTACGCACCCTTGGCGGCGGAGGCACGTTCGGTGCCCGGCCAGGCGGCGGATGCCGCCGCCGACTTCCAGGTGCCCGTGCAGTGCAGTGCCGCCGCACGGTCGTCGACCGGGATGCCGGTGGTCGCCGCCTTGCTCCAGGCGCCGGTCCGACCGGCGTCGTCGTGCGCGCGCCCGCCCAGCGGCGGGATCTTGTTCCTGTCGATGACCGGGCCGTCCACCAGATAGCCAGGTCTCGTCATGAGAGTTCACTTGCATAAAGAGAGCGGACCTCCTAGATTCATGAGAGTCAGCTCTCACCACGCGATGACAAGGACCTCACCATGACCACCCCCGCCTCCACCCCCGCCTCCCGCACCGTCGACCTGTCCGGCGGACTGTCCGTCACCATCCAGGAGTACGGCGAGAACACCGAGGGCACCGGCGTGCTGATGCTGCACGGCGGCGCCGGCCCGCGCACGGTGGCCGGGATCTCCTCCGCACTGTCCGAGCACGTGTACGTCGTCACGCCGACCCACCCCGGCTTCGACGGCACTCCCCGCCCGGAGCGGTTCGACACCGTCGCCGACCTGGCCGTCGCGTACCTGGATCTGCTCGACACCCTGGACCTGAAGGGCGTCATGGTGGTCGGCAACTCCATCGGTGGCTGGATCGCCGCCGAGATGGCCCTGCGCGACAACCACGGCCGGATCGGCGCGCTGACCCTGCTGAACGCGGTGGGCATCCACGCCCACATGAAGGAGAACCGGGTCGTCGACCCGCGCACCCTGGCCCCGGCCGACGTGAGCCAACTGTCCTTCGCCAACGCGCAGTTCCGCCCCGACTTCGCCTCGTTCAGCGATGCGCAGCGGGCCGCGGCCGCCGCCAACCAGAAGACCCTCGCCGTGTACGGGGGCGAGGGGTTCACGTACGACCCGAAGCTGCGCGGCCGACTGCACCGGGTGACCGTGCCGGTGCTGGTCGTCTGGGGCGAGGAGGACGGCATAGCGCCCCTGAAGTACGGGCGCGGCTACGCCGACTCGTTTCCGGGCGGGCGCTTCGCCCCGATCCCCGACGCCGGGCACTTCCCGCAGATCGAGCAGATGGGACGCACCCTCGAAGCCATCGGGGACTTCGTCAGCACGATCGTCAAGCCCGACGCGTCGGCCTGACCGCGTCGTACCCCTGCCCGTTCCGTCCCGCCCCGCTCGCCGTGATGCAACGTACGCACGGTCACCCCGGCGAGCGAGGAGACCTGACCCACGGAGTGGCCCGTACATCTGCCCTTTCGTCCGACCTCAGCCTCAAGCCTGGCGTAGGGGGAGGGCCAACCGGCTCGCGTCCGAGGGGTACGCGTGGTGCCGGATCCCGTTTGCCGGGGGAGGAACGCCGCCGCGGCCGTCTGTCCGGCGGACAGGGTGAAACGGGCGGTGATGTCGTCGCCGTAGTCGAAACGCGGGCGACAGGTGAGGGCGAAGGGCAGGCTGCCCCGGACGACCCGTGCGACCCTCACCAGACGGTGCACGTCCGTCGGCGCCGAGGAGTCGACGGGCACCATGAAGTCGGCCACTTCACCGACTCCGCCGGGTGCCATGAACCGGGTGACCAGGATCGCTGTGTCGGACAGGTACAGCTGTCGGACCGTCATGCCGTCGTCGCCGCCGTTGTCTTCGCCCTTGCCGTTGTCTTCGCCCTTGCCGTTGTCTTCGCCCTTGCCGTTGCCGTCGCACTTGCCGTTGCCGTCCGGGTCCGGGGACTGCGCGGCGAGACGGCAAAGCCCTCCGCGTTCACTGTCCAGGAGTGAGGCGAAGAGGCTGGGCGAGTCGAAGCGGGGCGTGCACCACCAGTCGATGGTTCCGCCGGACGACACCAGGGCGGCGGTCTGGAGATCGCCGACCATGCCGTGTTCCGCGATGGGCGGGTACCGGTTCACAAGACCGCACCCGCGGCGGGTGAACCGGGAACCGGGCGCACGAGGTGTACTCGGCCTCAGGGGGCGATCTTGTCCGGGCGAGCAGACAATGAGCGCGAGGGAGTCCGGAACTTGGTGCCCGCGAGGGAGTCCGGAACATGGTGGCGCGGCTGAGGGCCGCCTGCCCCTCGGTCGAACGCCGGTCCCGGAAAAGGACTGATAGGTGATGTCGGACGAGAGAGCCGAACGCATCGCGGATTTCATCGGGCCACTACGCGTGGAACCGGGGTCGAAGGTGCGCCTGGACCGGGACTTCGATCCTCGTTACAAGGCCGGTCTGAAGAAGCGGGACGGGACCGAGCTGCTGCGGACCGGGGTGTCGTTGCTCGCCGAGTACCAGGAGCGGTTGGCCGCCCAGGACACGTACGGCGTACTGCTCTGTCTCCAGGCACTCGACGCCGGAGGCAAGGACGGGACGATCCGCCATGTGATGAGCGGCGTCAATCCCCAGGGCGTACGGGTCAGCAGCTTCAAGGTGCCCTCCACCGAGGAACTCGACCACGACTACCTGTGGCGTTACGCCCGGCGGCTGCCCACGCGCGGCGAGATCGCCATCTTCAATCGCTCGCACTACGAGGAGGTTCTCGTCGTACGAGTCCACCCAGAGAACCTTCTCCGGCAGAAGCTGCCGCAGGACGCACGTGGGCCGGGCCTGTGGGACCGGCGCTACCGGGAGATCAACCACTGGGAGCGCTATCTCACGGACAACGGGTTCAAAGTGGTGAAGATCTTCCTGAACCTGTCCAAGGAGGAGCAGCGCACCCGCTTCCTGAAGCGGATCGACCTGCCGGAGAAGAACTGGAAGTTCTCCGCGGCCGACGTCCGGGAGCGGCGCCGGTGGGACGACTACCAGGACGCGTTCTCCGAGATGCTCTCGGCCACGAGTACGAAGTGGGCACCGTGGTACGTCGTGCCGGCGGACCGGAAGTGGTTCGCGCGGATCTGCGCGGCGGCGGTCCTCGCGCACACCCTGATGGACATCGATCCTCAGTACCCCGACGTGGGGGAAGAGGCGCGGAAGGATCTGCTCGCCACCAAACAGGAGCTGGAGCAGGAAGCCCCCGCCGGAGCCCCGGCCGATCCGTACGCCTCCCGTCATCCGTCGGCCGCTCGAACATCTGACCGGAGAGACAGGCCGACGAAGAAGAAGCGCGGCTAGGGCCTGTCCGGAGCGGCGGGTGACCGGCCCGGACGCATCCGTGGCCACGGATCGGAGGCAGAACGATGACGGTGCGGTCGGATTCCGTGGGAGAACAGCCTCGGGCTTCGAAGGACGGCTGGTGCACGCGCGCTCCCGAGGAGGTCGTAGCCGCGTTCGGCGTCGATCCGGCGGTCGGCCTCTCCGCGGCACGGGCCGCGCAGCTCCTGACCGCGCACGGCCCGAACTCGCTGCCCGAGGAGAAGCGAACTCCGGCCTGGCGCCGGTTCCTCAAGCAGTACCGCAGTTACATGCAGATCGTCCTCGTGGCCGCGGCGATCGTCTCGCTGCTCATCAAGCAGTGGACCACCGGGATCCTGCTGATCGTCCTGACCCTGCTGAACGCGGTCGTGGGCCTGCGCCAGGAGGGCAAGGCCGAGAGCGCGATGAACGCGCTGCAGTCGATGATGAAGGCGACGGCGCGGGTGCGCAGGGACGGGACGGAGGCCGAGATCCCCGCCGAACAGCTGGTCGTCGGCGACATCGTGCTCATCGCCGCCGGGGACCAGGTGGCGGCGGACGGACGCATCATCGAGGCCAGTGCCCTGCAGATCGACGAGTCGGCGCTCACCGGCGAGAGCGTTCCCGCCTCGAAGGACGCCCGCACGCTGCCTGGCGCCCGGCCGGCACCCGGCGACCAGACGAACATGGCGTTCATGAACACCCCGGTGACTCACGGCAGCGGCGTACTCGTCGTCACCGCGACCGGCGTCGGAACCGAAGTCGGCAAGATCTCCGGGATGCTGTCGGCCACCGAGAAGGAGGTACCGCCGCTCACCAAGGAACTCGACACCCTGACGCTGTGGATCACGGGGGCGGCGGGCCTGACCATGATCGTGATGTTCGCCCTCGGGCGGCACCGCGACCAGGCCTGGGACGTCCTGTTCGTCAGCGCGGTCTCGCTGGCCATCGCCGCCATCCCCGAGGCCCTGCCGACCGTGACCCAGGCGATCCTGTCCGTCGGCAGCCTCAACCTGGCGAAGTGGAACGCGATCGTCAAGGAGCTGCCGTCGGTCGAGACCCTGGCGTTCACGTCGGCGATCAACTCGGACAAGACCGGCACCCTGACGATGAACCAGATGACCGCCGTCGAGGTCGTGAGTCCCACCGACCGGTACACCGTCTCGGGCACGGGCTACGGGCTCGACGGGAGGATCCACCATGCCGCGGGTTCCTCCGCGGGCATCGAGGACGCGATCCTGCCGTACGTGGTGGCCAGCGACGCGAAGCTGGTGGACGGCAAGGTGGTGGGCGATCCCACCGAGGGCGCGCTGCTGGTGCTCGCGCACAAGGCCGGGCTGGACATCGACGCCACCAGGGAGAGCCTTCCCCGGCTCGCCACACTGCCGTTCGACCCGGGCTACAAGCTGATGGCCACCTTCAACTCAGCGGTCGACACCGCCGGACGGCAGGTCGTCCGATGCTTCGTCAAAGGCGCGGTCCCGGCGTTGGTGGCGCGGGCCTCCACCGCGCTCGCGGCGGGCGAGACCGTCCCGTGGGACGCCGAACTGGTCGCGCGTGCCGAGGCGCAGACCGAGCGGATGGGCGGCGAGGGGCGCCGGGTGATGGCCGCGGCCACCCGTGACCTGGACCCGGCCGGTTTCGATCCGGACGGGGACCTGCTCGCGTACGTCACCGAACTGCGGATGACCAGTCTCGTCGGCATGGTCGATCCGCCCCGCGAGGACGCCAAGACCGCCGTGGCCGGCGCCCAGGCCGGGCACATCCGGGTCCGTATGGTGACCGGTGACGACGTCACCACCGGTGCGGCGATCGCCCGGCAGCTCGGCATCCCCGGCGAGGCGGTCCTCGGCGCCGATTTCGCCGCCATGAGCGAGGACGAGCAACTCGCCCGTATCGACGGCATCGGTGTGGTGGGGCGCGTCGCGCCGGAGCACAAGGTGCTGCTCGCCGACACGCTCAAGAAGAAGGGCGAGGTCGTGGCGATGACCGGGGACGGTGTGAACGACGCACCCGCCATCAAGGCCGCCGACATCGGTATCGCCATGGGCAGCGGCACGGACGTGGCGAAGAACGCCGGACGCATGATCCTCTCCGACGACAAGTTCGCCACCATCGTGTACGCCGTGGAGCAGGGCCGGAGAATCTACGACAACCTCACCAAGTACATCCGGTTCGTTCTTCTCCTGCTGGTCACCTTCGTGCTGACCTTTCTCGGGGCCACCGTCTTCAACATCGCCGCCGGTGAGCCCTTCACCCCGCCGCAGGTGCTGTGGATCCACTTCGTGGTCAACGCCTCCTTCGGCTTCGCGCTGGGCTTCGACCGGGAGAGCCCCGGACTCATGCGACGCAGGCCGCGTCCGCGAGGGGAGTCGGTGCTCACCCGGCCCGTACTGGTCACGGTCGGAATCGGCGGGCTGGCGATCACCGTCGTCCTGCTCGGACTGATCAAGCTCGGCCAGGCCCACTTCGACAGCGTCGAGACCGGTCGGTCGATCGCGTTCACCGCCTTCGCCCTCTGTCTGATCGTGGCCGCGTTCGAGTGCCGCAGCGAGACGGATTCGGTGCTGACGACGTCCACCTTCGACAGCAAGCAGATGAACTGGGTGGCGCTGGCCCAGTTCGTGCTCGCCGTGCTGGTGACCCAGATGGACGGCTTCCGCCGCATCCTCGGGACGACCCAGATCAACGCGCGGCAGTTCGGCTGGGCGCTGCTGGCCGCCCTCGCGCTCCTGCTCCTGTGGGAACTGGGCAAGCTCCTGGCCCGCCGGTCGAAAGGCACCTGAAGCGTCGACACGGAGTTGGGGTGCTCCGAGTCGGATGGATCCGCGTGGCCACAACGCAGGTGCGCAAACTGCCTGTTCGGGGGCTGTTCGGGGGCCTGATGGCATGATCAGGACATGATCGGTGAACCTGCTCGGCCCGGAGCCAGGAAGTACGTCCTGTTTGACGTCGATGGCACGTTGATCGATGCCGTGGACAACCAGCGCCGGGTTTGGGGAGTGTGGGCGGAGCGATACGGACTCGACCCCGACGAGGTCCACCAAGTGGCCTTGCGGACGAGGCCGTTGGAGACCTTCGCGCAGGTCGTTCCGGACCGTGACCCGCAGGAGTGCCTGGCCGCACTGCACGAACTCGAGGACGAGGACGTCCGGTCCGGCACGTATGCGGCCTTCGACGGTGCGTCCGAGCTGCTGGAGGCCCTGCCGCCGGAGGCTTGGGCACTGGTGACGTCGAATTACGAGCACCGGGTGCGCGGCCGCTTCGCCCGGACCGGCTTGCCGGTCCCGAGCCTCATCGTCGACGCCGCCTCCGTCGAGGAAGGCAAGCCCTCGCCCGTCCCTTATCTCCTGGCCGCCAAGCGGCTCGGCGCCGAGCCGCAGGACTGTCTGGTCATCGAGGACGCACCCTCCGGTGTGCAGTCCGGGCTGCGAGCCGGGATGACGGTGTGGGGGGTCAACGCACCCGTCGCGGTGGACGGCGTGCACCGCCACTTCGGGAGCCTGCGCGAAGCGATCAACGACATCCTCGCCGTCGCTTCCGGAGCCCGTCCTCACGAGTCGAGGGGATCAGCGGGTGCGGGATGATCTCGCTGTGGCCGGCGTGATCACGGCGTCGGAGCCGTCTAGGCCCTGTCGTCACATTCCCGTCTGCCCTGCGACGCCATGCACGCGCCCCCAAGTTCTCGGCTTCGCTCGAACAGGGAGGGACCCCCTTCGCCGCACCGGGCACAGACCCAAGTACGTCCAGTACGAGGGCCTGTGCCCGGCACGCCGAGAGCACGCACCTGACCCCGCGGGGCCCGCCCTCCGGGCGGACGACGGGAATTTGACGACAGGACCTAGGCGCGCAGAGCGCTCGTACGCTTCGAGCCGTTGATCCTCTTGCGCGGATGAGCGTCGGCCCGCTATCCCAGTTCCGGGGGTGCGCTTTGACGGGAACGGGTTCGATGGGAACGGGTGGGTGGCGGGAGAATCGACTCCTGCTGGTCGTGGCCGGGTTGGCGGTGTTGGCGACCGCTCCGGCTCTGTTGGCCACGTTCAAGATCACGAACCAATGGGCGGTCAGCGCCGCGGTCGCGGGTGCGTCCGTCCTGGTGGCGGTGGCCGCGGTGTGGCAGGAGCGCTACAAGCGCGCCGTACAACAGCGGGACGAGCGGGCACTGAAGATCGAGAACGGCTGTCTGGTGCTGCCCAACGGGCGGCTGCCGAAGGTGGCCCAGGCGACTGATCCGCTCCGCCTGGGCGTGCATCCCGCCCCGGACGGCGTGGTCGCCCCGCCCGGGCACACTGCTGCCACGACGGCGGAACGGGTTCCCGTGTACGTGCCGCGCGACATCGACGAGGAGTTGCGCGAGCAGTTGGCACGGGGCGGATTCGTGCTGCTGGTGGGGGATTCCACCGCGGGGAAGTCCCGCGCGGCCTACGAGGCGATGCTCGCCACGCTTCCGGATCACGTGTTGATCGCACCGCAGGATCGTGCCGCGGTGCCGGCGGCACTGGCCCAAGCGGCCGACGAGCGACGGTGCGTGCTGTGGCTGAGTGATCTGGAGCGTTACCTGGGCGCCGACGGATTGACGCGGACCGGCATCGCGCGGGTACTGGGTGGCACCGGGCACCACCGGGTCATCCTGGCGAGCCTGCGCGCTGCCGAGCAAGCGCGCCTCACCAGCGGCCCCGCCACGCAGGACGAGGCAGGCAGACTGACCTACAACGAGGCCCGTGAAGTCCTGGAACAAGCCCACCAACTGCGCGTGGAACGGGTGTTCAGCCCGACCGAGCGGCAACGGGCTCGCACCCGCGACTGGGATCCGCGGATCGCCGACGCACTCAGCCACGCCGACACCTACGGCATTGCCGAGTACATGGCTGCCGGACCGGATCTGCTGCGTGATTGGCAGAACGCCTGGAGCCCGAACACCGACCCCGCCGCGCCGACGCGGCCGCGTGCCGCCGCCCTGATCGCCGCCGCCGTCGACATCCGCCGGGCCGGCTGCACCGCGCCACTGCCGCGCCGCCTGCTGGAAGCCACCCACGAGCACTACCTCGCCCGACGGGGCGGTCGTCGCCTTCAGCCCGAATCTCTGGAGGAGGCCTGGGCCTGGGCCACTCGCCCACAGCGGGCCACTACAACCGCGCTGCTCCAGTCGGAGGACGACAACAACGTCCAGGTCTTCGACTACCTGACCGACGTCGTCCAGCGGCAGAGTGCCCCCGGTGATCACGTCCCTGAATCCGTCATCCAGGCCGTGCTGGCGAACTGCGCCCCGGAAGACGCCGACGACATCGCCGCAACAGCCCTCGACCAAGGCCGCTATCGAATCGCGGAGATCAGCTGGCGCCTGGTCTTCGACGACAGGGAAGCGACGCTGGGCCCTGAGCACCCGAACACCCTGATCAGCCGCAACAACCTCGCCAACGCACTGCGGGCCCTGGGACGCCTGGAGGAATCAGAAGCGGAACACCACACCATCCTGGACATCAGCACCCGCGTACTGGGCCCCGACCACGCGAACACCCTGATCAGCCGCAACAACCTCGCCAACGCACTGCGGGCCCTGGGACGCCTGGAGGAATCAGAAGCGGAACACCGCACTGTCCTGGACATCCGCACTCGCGTACTGGGTCCCGAACACCCGGACACCCTGACAAGCCGCAACAACCGCGCGCTCGTATTGGGGAATCTGGGGCGGTCGGAGGAAGCGGAGGCGGAACACCGCACCGTCCTGGACACCCGCACTCGCACCCTTGGCCCCCAGCACCCGGACACCCTGACAAGCCGCAACAACCTCGGACTCGCACTGAGCGACCTGGGACGCCCGGCAGAGGCAGAGGCGGAACACCGCACCGTTCTGGACATCAGCACCCGCACTCTGGGCCCCGAACACCCGGACACCCTGACAAGCCGCAACAACCGCGCCATCGTGCTGGAGGATCTGGAGCGGGAGGAGGAAGCCGAGGCGGAACACCGCACCGTCCTGGCCATCCGCACTCGCATTCTGGGCCCCGAACACCCAAGCACCCTGACAAGTCGCAACAACCTCGCCTCCGCGCTGTGGGCCCTGGGGCGTCTGGAGGAGGCAGAGGGGGAGATGCGTGTCGAACTGGGCATCTGCGCTCGCGTACTGGGCTCCGAACACCCGGACACCCTGATCAGCCGCAACAACCTCGCCAACGTACTGCGGGCCCTGGGACGCCTGGAGGAATCAGAGGCGGAACACCGCACTGTCCTGGACATCCGCACTCGCGTACTGGGTCCCGAACACCCGGACACCCTGACGAGCCGCAGCGACCTCGCCGACGTATCGGCCCAGTTGAGACACCCCGGAGACTCATCATGACCTGTTCGAACCCGCGGACATGGCTCGCCGGATGCGCTGTGGCGGCGTCAGTGGTCCTGCTCGCCTCGTGCACGTCCGGCAGCGGTGACGGCAAGGCCTCCAAAGATCTCTCGCCGCCTGCTGCGAGTGGGTCGCGGGCGGTGACAGAGCCGTCCCAGAAGAAGCTCACCGAGCAGGCTCAGGCGGCCCTGACCGCCGTCCGGAGCGGGAAGATGGTCGAGGCCGGCGCGGAGCGGGTGACCGACGGCATCCACACCGAGCCGAGCCTGAGCGAGGGCGGGACATACAGGCTCAACCTGGTGTGCGTCGGCAACGGCAGTGCGCGGTTGACCTTCACACCGGCGAGCACCGGCACAGAGACCAAGGTGCCGTGCGACCAGGCGGTGGTCGAGCGGCGGATCACCGTGCACAAGCCGGTACGCATCGATGTCGACGGCACCAAGGGGTCGACCGGTGTGATCGCCTGGCGGATCGACGCCATCTGATCCGTGCCGGGTCTCGTTCACGCGGCGGGCTCCTCGTCCGCGTCGGAGTCCCACCGTGCCGACGAGAGGGCCGGCATTCCGGGAGGCCGACTCCAGCAGCCAAAACCCCGCACGTTTCAAGGGCGATGCCACTTCTGGCGATCCGGCCTTTCCGGGCGGGAAGACGGCCAGTGGTCGAATGTCTCGTCCGGCGCGAGCCGGGACAGCGCCTCCTTCAGGCGCTCGCAGGCCCCTTCGATCTCCCGGAGGGTGCGGTTCTGCTCGGTGACGACCGCCGAGAGCAGAAGGGCCGTCAGTGACACGGTGCCGTTGAAGGCTTGCAGGATGACCATCTTGGCGAGGAGATCGTGGCCGGAGAACGGACCCGCCCCGGCGGCACCCGCGTTGATCGCGATCACGGAAGCGATCAGCGCACACGGCGCGGCGCCCACCAGCTGGAAGCGGAAGGCCGCCCAGATCAGGAAGGGGACGACTAGAAAGAGAAGGTCGACAGAGCTGTGAGTGGCCACCACGCCGACCACGGCGGTGCCGCCCAGCAGGGCCACCGCCTCGACCCAGCGCAGGACAGGTACGCCGCGTGGCCATCGGGCGATGCGCACGGCCAGCAGCAACGGCGCGATGACCAGGACCCCCATCGCGTCGCCCGTCCACCACACCGACCAGGTCGGCCAGAAGGCATGGACCGCCAGCGCGCCGGAGGCCACCAGGACTCCGGTACCGAGCGTCGCGCTGATCAGCATCCCGCCCAAGGCCCCGAGGAAGACCAGAGCCAGAGCGTCCTGCAGCCGGTCGAGTGCGGCGTGGAATCCCACACGCCGCAGGAGGAGGTAGGCGCAGACCGGGGCGAGCGTGTTGCCCACCGCGATGGCGAAGACGGGGAGGATCGACGGCCCGAGCATCACGTTCACCACGAACGCCCCGAGAGCGATTCCTGGCCACATGCGAAGGCCCCAGAGCAACAGGACGACGACAGCGACGCCGGTGGGCGGCCACAGCGGCGTGACCTGCCCTCTCACCAGTTGCTGCTGCAACCCGATCTTGGCACTGACGTAGTAGGCGGCTGCGACGGCAGCCAGCTGAAGGCCCTTGACGGTGTAACGCCGGAGCCGCTCATCGCGCGCCGCATCGCTCATCCTCGCCCACCCCGGCGGTCACACCGGGCGTGGCGTACCGCGCCGGGGTCGCAGATGCCTCGCATGCCGCTCATCTTTCGCCCTGCCGCTGTTCCTGGAGCCCTCCGTAACGAAGGACAAGGACGGCGGCGTCGTCGCTGTGGCCGGTGAGATCCGCCACCTTGATCACCTGTGCGGCCAGCTCTTCGGGGTCGGTGCGACAGGCGCCGACGAGCAGGTCGGCCACCTGTTCGAGCCCTTTGTCGATCGGATAGCTGGGGCCTTCCACCACACCGTCGGTGAGCAGTACGAACGCGCCCACGCCAGTGAGCGGTCGGCGGGTCGACCGGTAGCTCTCGCCGGCTTGGATGCCCAGCGGCAGACCGCCGTCGTTCAGGACGATGTCGCAGCAGCCGTCGGCCGTGGCCCAGACGGCGGGGACGTGCCCGGCACGGGCGTCGGCGAGCTCGCTCGTGGCCGGGTCGAAGCGCAGGAACGAACAGGTCACGAACAGCCCGCAGTCCATGGCGACGAGCAGATCGTTGGTGCGCCGGAGCACCTCCGCCGGGTCCGTGGTGGCGGTGGCGACGGCGCGCAGGCAGGTGCGCACCTGCCCCATGAGAGCCGCGGCCTCGACATCGTGGCCCTGTACATCTCCGATCACGAATCCCACCGAGCCGTCCGGCATGAGGAAGCCGTCGTACCAGTCGCCTCCTATGTCCAGGCCGTCCCGTGCAGGTGCGTACCGTCCCGCCGCGTGCAGATATGGCAGGACCGGCAGTTCGGCGGCGAGGACCTGGCGCTGCAGCGCGGCAGCGAGTTCCACGCGGGCCTGCTGGACCTTGATCAGGTCCAGTATCCGGCCGGTGAGATCACCGAGCGTGTTCAGCAGCTCTGCGGTCCCACTGGCCGAATCGGTGCGGCGGTGAGGCATGGCATCACATTTCAGGTTTTTTCGCATTTGCGCCGTAGGTCACGAGTTCACGGTACCCCTGTTACAGGCAGCTCATCCTGCTGGCGCACACGGCGCCGTCACTGCTACGACCAGCGAAAACAGAACCTGAGGGCCTCCGTGCCGCGGGACCGGCGCGTACGCCGCGAGTGGCGCCGCCGAGGCCGATGAATCGCCGGAGGCGACCGGCCACACAACCCTTCGCCGCTCGCACGGGGTCAGTTCGTGGCCGGGACCACGGTGCCGAAGGAGGCGGCGGCGATCTGCTGGACGTAGCGCATCTCGGTGCCGTTGAGGTTGGTCGGGTTGACGGAGTAGACGACCTTGCGGGAGAGGTCGCGGGTGGCGAACACGCCGCTGGTGTAGCCGGGGCGGGAGCCGGTCTTGCCCCAGACCACGACGCCGTTGGAGGCCTTCACCCGCATGATGCCCATGGTCATGCAGGCCCGGCCTGCGTCGGCCTCGGTGCGGCACTGGCTGCTGTGGAAGCTGGGGACGTCGGGAACGGTGAAGAGCTCGGCCTGCTGGGCCGGCGGGAGGAGACGGCCGCGGAAGAGAGCGGTCATGAAACGGTCGAGGTCGGCGGGGGTGGAGATCATGCCGCCCTCGGCCCAGGGCCAGGGGCTCTGTTCGGTGACGTCCACCGGGTGCGTGGTGCCGTCCGAGGACGTGACCGTCAGATAGCCGTGGGAGTGCGGGCCGGGCAGGCGCGGGTCGTCGGCGTCGGGGACGTAGGTGTCGTGCAGTCCGAGCGGCCGGGTGATCCGGGATCGCACCTCGTGGGCGAAGGTGTGCCCGGTGATCTTCTCGACCAGCAGGCCGGCGACGTAGTAGTTCATCCCGTTGTACTGCTGCGCGGTGCCCGGTGCGAACTCCATCGGCCGGCCTGCCATCAGGTCGACCACCTGCTGCGGGGTGAAGCTCTTGAGGCGGTTGGCGGCGAACCATTCGGGGCTGCCGTCGCCGAAGTCCGGGCTCGCGGCGCCCCGCGGCAGGCCGCTGGTGTGGTTGAGCAGTCGGCCGACCTCGACGGGCGGCAGGTCGGCGGGCAGGACGCCCGGAAGGTACTGCTGGACGGGCTTGTCCAGGTCGATCCGGTGCTCGGCGGCGAGCTGGAGGACGATGGTGGCGGTGAAGACCTTGGAGATGCTGCCGATCCGGATGTGCGCGTCGATCGGGACGCCCTGACCGGTCTCCAGGTCCCCCACGCCCGAGGTGCCCGACCAGTGGCCCGCGCTGCCGGTGATCCGCAGCAGTGCGCCGGTGACGTCCGCGCTCGGCAGGCCACCGATGGCCGCCCGGAGCTCGGTCGGGTCGAGCCCTGGCAGCGGCGCGCCGCTCGTGGCGGAGGCGGGCGCCGGTGCCGGGGTGGCGGCAGAGGCGGGAGTGGCCATCCCCGCGGCCAGGGCGACCAGCACGGCGCCGGACGCGGTCACGGTGGTCCAACGGGTACGGGTGGCAGAGGAGTTCACAGTGAGGCTCTCCGAAGTGGTGGCGGTCGGACCGGCGGTCGAACGGCCCGCCCACGAGTCTCTTGCGACCCGACACCCCGGCTCATCAGGGAACGCCCCTGAGTAAACCCTGACCACACCCCGACAACTGACTGCGGGTCAGAAGAGGTCGACGCCGCCGGCCACCCAGGCGGCGGTGGACGCGACCGTGAAAGGGGGCGTGATCCGTGCGGTCACGGCCGCGCTCGCTTCAGGGCGACCGCGACGGTGTCGCCGATCGGCGTGGTGGCGCGACCGATCAGACGGGACAACTCCCCACTCGTGAAAGCCAGTTCGCCTTTGGAGAAGGACGCGTCGGCGTCCGCCAGGATCCGGGCGTACAGCTCGGGCATCCCCGCGCCGACCAGGAGGTCGACGTACGCCTCGACGGTGACCGACCGGTAGACGATCTCCTTGCCCGTCTGCCGGCCCAGCTCGGCGGTGAACTCCGCGAAGCTCCAGGCACGGTCCCCGCTCAGCTCGTATGTCGTGTTCTCGTGGCCTTCGCCGGTGAGCACCGCCACGGCGCCCGCCGCGTAGTCGGCGCGGGTCGCGGAGGCGATACGGCCCTCGCCCGCGGCCCGGACCAGGACGCCGTGCTCGACCACCGTCTCCAACCCGTCGACGAAGATCTCGCTGTACCAGTTGTTCCGCAGCAGGACGTACGGCAGGCCGGAGTCCACGAGCACCTTCTCCGTCCCCCGGTGGGCCTCGGTGAGCGGGGCCTCGTGCATGCCGGCGGCGCTGGTGTAGGCGACGAGCGCGACCCCGGCGGCCCGGGCGGCGTCTATGACCACCTCGTGCTGGGCCACACGGTCCCTGGTCATCTCGCTGCTGGAGATCAGCAGCACCCTGTCACCCGCCGTGAAGAGGCCGTCGAAGGTCTCGGGGGCGTTGTAGTCGGCGATCGCGGTCCGCACGCCGCGGGCCGCGAAGGCGGCGCCCTTCTCCTCGCTCCGTACGAGCGCGGTGACCTGGTCGGCCGGGACCTTCTCCAGCAGTCCTTCGACGACCAGACGGCCGAGATGCCCGGAGGCTCCGGTGACGACAAAGCTCATGATGAGGACAACTCCTTGTGAAGGGCGTGAAAGGATCTGCCCGAAACCCTAGGAGTTTTCGTCACTCTGCGTGAGTACGTACTTTGAAGTACGGTACTGACATGGCCGTGAGTACCGGGCAACTGTGCCCCCAGCGCCTGACCATGGAGCACGTCACCAGCCGGTGGGGCGTCCTCGTCCTGATCCGGCTCCTGGAGCGTTCGCACCGCTTCGCCGAACTGCGCCGGGCGATCAACTCCACCGACTCCGTCGGCCCGGTGACCGAGAAGATGCTGGCACAGACCCTCCAGAGCCTGGAGCGGGACGGTCTGGTGAACCGCGACGTCAAACCGGTGATCCCGCCCCACGTCGACTACTCCCTGACGGAGCTGGGCCGCGAGGCGGCCGTACAGATCCGCACGCTGGCGCTGTGGACCAACGACCGCATGGACCGGGTGGAGAAGGCGCGGCAGGACTACGACGCGGCGAAGGGCCGCGCCTGAACGGACGCGGCGGCGGGATCCACACCGGCCGGCCGAGCACGGCTCCCGCTCCAGATGGACGTGAAGCCCGCCGAGGCCGACAAGGACCACCGACTCAGTGGCTCACCGTCTCCTGAGTCGACGCAGCGGCACCGGACAAGGAGACCGTGGCGGTTCTCAGTGGGAGAGGAGTTGCTGGCCGCCGTCGATGTCGTACGTGGCGCCGGTGAGCGCGTCGTTGCACATGATGTGCACGGCGAGAGCGGCGACATCGGCCGGACCGACCACCCGTCGGATGGGAAGCCTGGTGCGCAGTTCCTCGCGCCGGGCATCGACCTGATCCCCCAGCAGTGAGGCCGACAGGGGTGTGTCGACGAACCCGGCGGCGATGAGATTCACCCGGACCGGCGCCATTTCGAGCGCCAGGTTGGCAACGAGGGCGGGCAGAGCCGCGGTGGCGGCCGACGCGATGGCCAGGCCGACACCGGGGCGTCGGCCGCCGGTGCCGCCGATGAACAACAGGGTGCCGCCGGCGCGGATCTTGTCACGGCTGTAGAGGGCGACCCCGAGTGTCACGCCGAGGCGCTCGTCGAACGCGCGGCGGGCGTCGGCGAGGTCCATGCTCTCCAGCGGCATGTAGTAGGGGCTGCCGGCTGTGACCAGTACATGGTCGACCGGTCCGGGCAGGTCCTGGAAGAACTGCCGGAGGCGGTCGGTGTCGGTGGCGTCGAACGCCGCCGTGGCGACGGGGTCCAGCTCCAGCGCGGCCTGCCGCAGCCGTTCGGGGTTGCGGCCGACGAGGACCAGCCGGCCGCCGTCCGCACGTACCTGGCGGGCGGTCTCGAGCCCGATTCCCGCGCCGGCGCCGATGACCACGACCGTCCGGTCGGCGAGGCCGTGGCCGTGGCCGGGTTCGCTGCCCGTCATCTCTGCCTCCGGGTATCGGCCTGGTTCTCCTGTCATGGGCACGTGGTGTCAGCGGCCGGGGGCCCGCTGCCTCACCTCCTGGAGCACCCAGCCGTTGCCGTCCGGGTCGCTGAAGGTGGCGTAGGAGCCGTAGTCGGCGCGGTCGGGGTGCGGGCCGGGCACCCGTTCCGCCTCCCCGCCCTGGTAGGTGACCCCCTGGGCGCCGTGGCTGTGCTGGAAGATCCCTCCGGCGTCGTGGAACACCTCGCTCATCTCGACGCCTCGGCCGCTGAGCTCCGCGTGGGCCTTCTCGATGTCCGGGACGGTGAGGTACAGGCCTCGGACCGAGCCGGGCTCGGCGGAGGTGACCCCCTTGCCGAAGATGATGGCGCATTCGGAGCCGGGCGGCGTGAACTGCACCACCCGGTAGTCGTCATTGGCGGCGTGGTCGGCGTCCATCCGGAATCCCGCCGCCTCGTAGAAACTTCTGGCCCGATCGACGTCGGAGACGGGCAAGACGATGACTTCGAGTTTCAGGTCCATGCGGAGGTCTTTCTTCTCGACGTCGACGCACCGCCCACTCCGGCGTGCGGAACGGGGACTCAGTTTCCTGAGGGGCCGTCAACGGTGATGTGGAAGGTGAGGTTGCGCACCGTCTTCCCGGCGGGGACGGTGTGGACGTAGCCCCGGGCCGAACTGAAGGCACCCGAACCGCCGGTGACGGCGATGTCGATGGAGGGGGCCGGCGGCAGGTGGAGCAGCGCCTGCGAGGTGATCTGCCCCTGCGGCAGAGCGAAGGTGCCCACGCACTGGAGTTCGCTCGGATCGAGGTGGACGTAGACGCAGACCACGCTGTGGTCGCCGATCTTCCGGCCGTCGCGGTACAGGTCCTCGGCGATGACGAGTTGGTCACCCCGGCCGATCCCCTTCTTGCCCAGGTCGAGGGATTCGGACTGGGTCTGTTTGGCGACCAACTGGAATGTTTCCGTGCGCTGTTGGGTGTTCGGCCGACTGTGCGGGGTCGATGTCGCGGCCGACACCGGCGGGGCGACGACGAGGGCGGCGGCCAGGCCCGCGACCGCGCTCAGGCAGCGCTGACTGATCCTGCGCATGGTGGGACTCCCACAGGGGGCGGAAATGTGCCCTTCATTCCCAACGTAACGGTTTGTACGTCCCCTCGCGCGACGTCCCCCACAGCGCCGCGCGCACCGGGGCGGCGTTCGCTACGTGGCTCGCCAGCCGGGTTCGAGGCGGTCGAGGAGGACACGGAAGGCCGCGTCGGCCTCGTCCCAGTCACCGTCGACCGCGGGGCCGACGACCAGACCGAGGGACGCGTCGACCAGGAGGACGGCCTCCATGCGCGCTCGCTCCTCGGGCAGACCCATCTCGCGGAAGACGGAGGTGAACAGGCCCTTCCACTCGGTGAGCGTGTCGCGCATGACGGGTCCGTACCGGTCGGGACGGAGCACACCGGTGACCATGATCTCGAGATACAGGGGTAGCGCGGCGCGCAGGTGCGGGTCGCTGTACTGCTGCCAGACCTCCTCCATGAAGCCGCGGAGCCCCGCCGGGTCCCTGGGGGCGTCGCCGGCTCCGAGCAGGCTCCGGGCACGCAGGAGCGGTCGCCGCTCGTCCAGGGCGAGCGCCTCGGCGACCATGCGTTCCTTGGTGCCGAAGTAGTACAGGAGCATGCGGTCGCTGGTACCCAAGGCCCGGGCCAGCGGGCGGAGGGACAGGTCCGTCAGGCCATTGCGGATCATGTACTCGCGGACCTGACCCAGCAGGTCGCGTCGTTTGGCCGGGTCGGGCGGGCGCGGCATGGGGGCTCCCAGTGCGGTCGGGTCGGCGATTGCCGTTGCGCGGGGCGGAGCGAGGCAGATGCGGCATGTCCGATTTATTGCCTTCATTGAGGTATTTACTGTAGCGCGTGCTACGCGTATATTTGTGATGTAGCGAGTGCTACGCGAATGCGAGGCCCGGCACACCCTGCCCGGTCAGCGGCGCACTTCCGCCGCCGCGGCAACCACGGCCGCCGACGCTTCAGAAGGGACTGATTCTCCATGGCCTTCCAGGCCATCGGCCTCGCCGCGACCTCGCACAAGGGATACGTTGCCCGGCTTTTCTGCCGCCGACAGGAAGAGTCAGGGCGGAAGGCCGCACTCACCTCGTGGATCGCCCGGCACCAGGCTCTCTGGGCGCGCACGCTGGCACCCGTACGCCCCTTTGACGCGCCTCGCGGCCGCGCCACCGACTGGGACGCCTCCTGGCCCCTGTCGCGGGAGCTGACCTCGGTCCGCCGGGGCCGACGCCTGGTCATCGCGCAACTGGGCGACTGGGGTCTGCAGGACCTGGCCGAGACGGCCGAGCTCCTGGTCAGCGAACTGGTCACCAACGCCCTGTGCCACACGCGCGGCCCGCTGCGGCTCAACTTGCAGGTGCGCGACTCCCGCCTGCGGTGCGAAGTCGAGGACACCGACCCCACCGGGCCCGTACGGCGTGTCGTCGACGCCGACGCGGAAAGCGGGCGTGGCATCGACCTGCTCGATCTGCTCGCCGAGGCCTGGGGCAGCACCAGTACGGCCACCGGCAAGACCATGTGGTTCCAACTGCCGGCGAACGCATCCTCGCCGGAGGAGTCACCCGCCTCCGACTGAGCCGGTGCGCGCGCCGACCGTAGATCAGGCGGTCGCGACCGCCCGCGTCCCCCTCATACGGGCGCGGTAGGCCGCGGCCTTGATCCTGTTGCCGCAGGACTCCATGCCGCACCACTGCCGACGCATGCCTCGCGAGCGATCGACATAGACGCGGGTGCACTCCGGGTTGCCGCACTCCTTGAGCAGCGGCACATCCGGTCCGCCCAGCAGCTCGACGGCGAGCCGCGCCACGGTCGACAGCGCTTCCTCCGGGGTCGCCGCCGTCCACCGGCCCGCCGGGGTGAGCTGCGGTGTCGCCGCGGGCTTCCAGGCCGCGGCGTTCAGCACGGCCAGCGCCTCGTCGTCGTACGCGTCGCCCAGCCGGCGGGCGGTGACCAGCGCGTAGACGGCCTCCCGCACCGCCGTCGCCCGCCCGACGTCGGAGTCCTGGCTCCCGGTGACGGAGTCGACGACTCCGGACTCCAGGTACCAGGCGTCGAGGCGGTCCGGCGAGGCGAGCATCTCGAACCGCAGCGAGCGGCGAGCGCGGAGTGTCGCGGCGAAGTCGAGTGCCGGGTTCCCGCAGACGAAGACGTGATCCAGATCCACATCACCATCTTGACAGGTGATGTGCGAGGCCGGAACATGTGGACACCATCACCAGTTGAACTGGTGACTGGTCGATGTCACCGACTGCGGTGCTCACACCGAAGTGGTCATAGCGAAGCGAGGTACGCGAGATGACACAGGCGGAGCGAACGGAGAAGGCCCCCGACGCCGCGGAGGCGGCACGCCGGGCGCGGTTCGGCGCGCTGCCGGAGCGCGTTCGGATCGAGGACACGGTCGAGGAGCGGCCCGCCACGGTGCCCGACCCGGCGCGGGACGCGTACAGCGCGGACGACTGGCTCGTCCGCAACTGCCTGTGAACAGAAAGGAGTCCGGGATGACGACGAGAACACCACAGGCCCTCAAAGCCCTCACGGCGATCGTGGCGGTGCTCGTGATCGGCTTCGGCTGCTTCACACAGGTCTTCTGACAGCGCAAGGTTCCCCATGCTCCCCCGGGCGCCGCGTGGCCGGTGATCCGTTACGCTGACCGCCGCCGACCTCAGGGGGAGACATGTTCGGCAAGCGGCTGCTGATGGCCGGAGCGACCGCGGTTCTCATAGCCGGGCTTGGCGCGTGCGGCGGCGGTGGCGGGGGCGGCTCGCGCGGCGTGGACCCGGGAGCCGTGACCGACGTCGGCCAGAGCAGTGCGGGCACCGTCCAGGAGGCCCCGCCGAGCCCGGACACCGTCTCCGGGCTCAGGGACTCGGTCCGCCACCTCGCCGCGAAGACCACCAGGGCCACCCGCCCGCACCTGGTCAGGAAGTGCACGTCCGCCACCAGGCAGGTCAGGCACACCCAGCGCACGGGCACGGGCACGCACCGGACGACCCGCACCTGGTACACCACGGAGCGGTACCAGAGCTGCAAGAAGGTCCGCAGCGGCACCGAGACGTACACCCGGACCGTTCGGCCGCAGCGGTGGTGCGTGAGCCTGGACAACGTCGACGGCGACACCGCCAGGGACGACGTCTGGTACCAGGTCACCCCGGCCACCTACGACAAAGCCCGCGACGCGGACGAGCACGCCCGCATGGAGTTCGCCCCGACCCGCACCGGCTGCTGAACAACACTCGCCGCGCGACTCTCCCGGGGAACAGCCCGGTTCCGAGAGCGGCTGCGCCATGTTTTGAACAGTTAACTGTAAAGAACCTTGACAGACAATTGGTCTAGTCCAACCATGGTCCCTGTTCGCCCTTGGTCATGGAGAGCTCTCCGGCGTGTACCGACCGGTGGACATCGCACGAACCTTTCCGGATTCCCGCTGTACCTGCTCTTCCTTCACCATGGGAGCGTCAATGAGACGATCTGGGCCACTTCGCGCGCTGCTGTCCGGCGCCACCGCGACCGCTCTCGCAGCCGGGCTGGTCGCGCTCGGCGGAGGCGGCGCGCTCGCCGCGGAACGGGCGCCCGCGCATGCCGCGCGGCACATGCCCGCGCATGTGGCGGCGCCGTACTTCGAGGCGTGGACGGGCGAGAGCCCCGCCGCGCTCGCCGCCGAGTCGGGCAACAAGTACCTCACGATGGCCTTTCTCCAGACGGCCGCGGCGGGCTCGTGCACCGCGTACTGGAACGGCGCGGCCACCCAGCCGATCGCCAAGGCGACCTTCGGCAGGGACATCGCCGCGATCCAGGCGCGCGGCGGCAACGTCATCCCGTCCTTCGGCGGCTACAGCGCCGACACCACCAACACCGAACTGGCCGACAGCTGCACCGACGTCGACGCCATCGCCTCGGTCTACGAAAGCCTCGTCAAGACCTACGGCGTCACCCGGATCGACCTCGACATCGAGGCCGACTCCATCAACAACACCGCCGGGATCGACCGCCGCAACAAGGCCATCGCCAAGGTGGAGCGCTGGGCCGAACGGACCGGCCGCAGCGTGCAGTTCTCCTACACCCTGCCGACCACCGCCACCGGCCTCGCACCCAACGGCGTGGCGCTGTTGAAGAACGCCGTCGACAACGGCGCGCGCGTGGACGTCGTCAACATCATGACGTTCGACTACTGGGACGGCGCCACCCACGACATGGCGGCCGACACCAAGACCGCCGCCTCCGGGCTGCACGGCCAACTCGCCGCGCTCTACCCGAAGAAGAACCCGGCGAAGCTCTGGCACATGATCGGCGTCACCGAGATGCCCGGCATCGACGACTTCGGCCCGGAGGAGACCTTCACCACGCAGGACGCGGTGAAGGTGGAGAACTGGGCGGTCGCCAAGGGCATCGACACGCTCTCCTTCTGGGCCCTCCAGCGCGACAACGGCGGTTGCGTGGGAACGGCCGGCGCCAACTCCTGTTCGGGCATCGCCCAGGACACCTGGTCCTTCAGCCACATCTTCGAACCGTTCACGCGCGGTATCGGCGTCGGCATCGGCATCGACTAGGGCCCCGTCCTCCATGGCGTCCCACCCCGCGCGAAACCCCCAGGTCGGGGACCTGGGGGTACGTCGATTCACGGCCAGTGGGCTGACGGTGCGCCAGAACCGCGCAGCGCGCGCAGACCTCAGTGATTGATCTTTGCGCAGGTGAGCGTCGTCTTCCCGTGGGCCGTCCTGACGACGAACTTGCTTCCGCTCAGACCGTCGACGTCGAACCTTCCCGTGTGGTCCGTCGAGACGGTGCCCGTGCTGGAGCCCGAGAAGGTCACGCTGGCGCCACCGGGGAATCCCACACCCCACAGGTGGTACTTGCCGTTCGACTCTCTTTCGACGTTGCAGGTCGCGCGGGGCGTGGTGGCGGGCGACGCGTGGGCGGCGACCGCGGGGCCCAGCGCGAGTGCGGGGACGACCACGAACGTGAGTGCTGCGAGACGGCGTGTCCGGTTCATCTTTCCACCTCTCTCGGGTGCTACCAGTGCGGCCGGTGGGCGTGACGGCTCCGTCACCCGTGGCATCGGCCGCACAGGACACCGGTGGGAAAGCCCCGCTCCGCCACGCCGTGCGCGCATCACCCCATCTGGGCAGTACGCCCCGCTCGTTCACTGGGCTGCCCCGTGAGACGCGAGGCCGTTTTTCATCGCATCGTCCCCTTTGTCGCATGGCAGCTCGTGGAGAACCGTCGCCGGAATGGCGGGATGATGGTCGGCATGCTCATCCGTATCGACGCCGTCGACCTGCCCGGCCGCACCTGTCCGGCCCCCGCCGGCAGCGGCGCGCCGACGTACGACAACATCCACGTGGCCGTACAACGCCGGGACCGTCCGGCCGAACTCCTCGAACCGCAGCCCGGTGACGCCGCGTCCGCGACCTGGACCCTGGAGTGCACCGCGCTCGCCTCGCCGGCCGGCACGGACGTCAAAGGGCCTTACGTGCAGGACCGTCTGGGCCGTCGGTTCATCTACCTGTCATGGGGCACGGTCGACGAGTCGGGCGTCTTCAGCATGTTCCGGCGCGCCAAGCTCATGCTCGACGTCATCCCCGCCGAGGTGCTCGCCGCCGCCGCGCGTGAGGGCCTGCTGGTGGGACGCCTCGGCCTGACCGACGCGCACGGCAACCCCCTGTGCGCGCGGGTCGAACCCCCGCACATCACATGGACCGCCGAGCCCGCCTCGTAGCCACCCGGAGTGCGAACCTCGGCCAACCAGGCCGGAGGGCACGCTTGTTGAGAACGCTCAGCGGGTCGCGGTGCCCCCGTCGACCGGGCGGGCCGAAGCGGTCTCGCCGGGTGCGGACTGGACGACGTGGGGCGCCGGTGCGGCGGACGCGTTCCCGGACTCGCCCTCGGACGCGTTCCCGGACGCGGTCTCGGACTCGCCCTCGGGCGCGGTCCCGGACCGGGGTGTGGCGGAAGGCCCGCCGGAGGGTGCGGTGCCGTCGTGCTTCATGGCGTTGGTCTCGCTCTTGAGGATGCGCATCGACTTGCCCAGCGCGCGGGCGGTGTCGGGCAGCTTCTTCGAGCCGAACAGCACGATGATCACGATCGCCACGATCAGCAGGTGCCAGGGTTCCAGTCCGTTACGGAGCATCCCGCCCACCTCTTCCCTTCACCGGACCCGGCGCTTCCGTGAACGCGCGGCAGCGCCCATCACTATTGCCACATTGCGCAACTTTACAACCATCGGGCGGGGCTGAGCGTCCCCTACGTATGAGTCGGACGGATGAGAGCTCACGTGTGACGACCAGCGACCAGGCACGGCGGCCGCGCCGCAGAAGGAGCCCCCTGCGGATCGCCCTCGTCGTGGCCCTGACCGTGCTGCTGCTCGGCACGGCCGGACTCGGCTGGATCTATCTGAAGCTGAACGGCAACATCGACACCTTCGGCGCCGACGGTCTCTCCAAGGACCGGCCGGCCGGTTCGACGAAGGGCGAGAACGTCCTCGTCATCGGCTCGGACGCGCGCACGGACGGAAACAGTGCGCTGGGCGGCGGCGACAAGGGCGACATCGGCCGCTCCGACACGGCGTTCCTGCTGCACGTCTACGCTGACCACCGGCACGCCGTCGCCGTCTCGATCCCCCGCGACACACTGGTCACCCTCCCCCCGTGCAAGCTCCCGGACGGGACGTGGACCAGGACACGGCCGAACACGATGTTCAACGAGGCGTACTCCGTGGGGCAGACGGCCAAGGGCAACCCTGCCTGCACCCAGAACACGGTCGAGAAGCTGACCGGCCTGCGCGTCGACCACACCGTCGTCATCGACTTCAAGGGCTTCGCGGCACTGACGCGGGTCGTCGGCGGGGTGAAGGTGTGCCTCCCGCAGGACGTGTACGAGAAGGATCTCAACCCCAACCGCGCCACCCGGGGCGGGCTGCTCTTCAGAAAGGGTGAGCAGAACCTCTCCGGGCAGCGGGCGCTGGACTACGTCCGTATCCGGCACGGCATCGGCGACGGCTCCGACATCGGCCGCATCAAACGCCAGCAGGCCTTCGTGGCCGGCCTGGTGAAGAAGGTGAAGAGCGACGGGCTCACCCCGACCGGACTGCTGCCGCTCGCCGACGCCGCGACGAAGTCGCTGACCGTCGACCCGGGTCTGGGAACGGCGAAGCAGTTGATCGGGTTCGCGATGTCCCTGAAGAACATCGACCTCCACGACACAAAGTTCGCCACCATCCCCTGGCGTTACCAGGGGGAGCGGGTCGCGATCGTCCAGCCGGACGCCGATCAGCTGTGGGCCGCGCTCAAGGCCGACCGCACCCTCGACGGCACCGACGCCGGCGGAAAGAAGGGCACACAAGGCGGGCAGACCGCCGCGGCCACCGCGCCCAGTACCGCCGCGGAGGTCTCGGGGGACGGTATCGACGTCGCCGTCTACAACGGCACCACCACACGCGGCCTGGCCTCGCTCGCCGCGACGGCCCTCACCGAGCACGGCTTCACCGTCACCCGTACCGCGAACGCGGTCGACCGGGACCGCGCCGGCACGGTGATCGAGTACGGCGCGGGCCTGCGGACCCGGGCCCAGACGGTCGCCCGGCTCTTTCCGGGCGCCGAGCTCAAGTCCGTGCCGGGCGCGGGCGTCGACGTCGTCCTGGGCCGGGCCTACGTCACCACGGGCAGCACGTCGGCCCCGGCCTCACCCACGTCCACGCCCACCGCCCTGCCCACTTCGGTGGCGCGTGACGCGCGCTCCGCCGACGACGACGTGTGCTCCAACCTGTCCTACGGATAGACCGCGCCTGCCGGAGGCGGAGTGGTCTCAGGCGGCGTGGCGGCCGACGAAGGAGTGGCCGACGAAGGAGTGGCACGCGGAGGAGTGGCACGCGGAGGAGTGGCACGCGGAGGGGTGTCGTGCGAAGGGGTGGCCTGCGGGGTGTTGGCCGCCCGCACGATGACGTAGAGGGCCAGGGCGAGGACCAGCAGAGTGAGCCACCGCCACCGCGTCCAGGATGCGGCCATGTCCCGCCTTCTCTCTTCCGCCCGTTCACCGGTGCGCCGAGGCGAAGCGCTGGAGGGAAGAGTAAGCCCGCGTCACCCTCCGTCGTGGATGCGCTCGCCGCGCGGACCTTGATCACTGTGTGAGATCCCGTGGTCGTACCCGTACGCGTACGCGTATTCGCACTCGTCTTCGCCCTGGTCCTCGGAGCGACGGCGTTCGTAGCGTGACCGCGTGGCCACCAGTCCCAGCGCGTACAGGCCGAGGACGGCGGCGAGCAGCAGGTAGTACAGGGCGGGCAGCGCGGTCATGCCCAGCGGCGGGCCGAGCGGGGAGAGCGGCAGCGCGAGGCCGACGGCGGTGAGGGCGGCCGCGCCCCAGCCGACGGGACCCGGTTTCCGCCGGCCCTCGACGCCCCGGCGGCCGAGCCGCAGCAGGAGCATCACCAGGGCCTGGGTGAGCAGGTTCTCGGTGAACCAGCCGGAGTGGAACACGGACTCGTCGTTCGCCGTCCCGGGCCCGTGCACGGCGAGCGCGAGAACGCCGAAGGTCGCGAGGTCGGCGATGGCGTTCAGCAGGCCGAAGCCGGTGATGAAGCCCAGCAGATCGCGCGAGCGCAGCACGGTGGGGCGCTTCAGGGTGCCCGGCGCGGGACGGTCGTAGGCGAAGGCGAGCTGAGCCGCGTCGAAGCACATGTTCTGCACGAGGACCTGCGTCGGCAGCATCGGCAGGAAAGGCAGCAGGATGCCCGCCGCGAGCATCGCGATCACGTTGCCGAGGTTGGAGGAGAGGGTGACCCGCAGATAGGTGCCGATGTTGCCGCTGGAGTAGCGGCCCGCGGTGATCGCGTGGGAGATCGCCGTGAGGTCCTTGTCGGCCAGCACCACATCGGCGCTCTCCCGGGCCAGGTCCGTGGCGTCGCGCGGGCAGATCCCGACGTCCGCGGCGTGCAGCGCGGGCAGGTCGTTGACACCGTCGCCGAGGTAGCCGGTGGCGTGTCCGCGGGCGCGCAGGGCGACGGTGATACGCGCCTTGTGCTCGGGCGTGCAGCGGGCGAAGACGGTGGTGCGATGGGCGAGCTCGCCGAGTTCGGTGTCCGTGAGACCGTCGAGGTCGGCGGCGGTGCGTACCTGCCCGGGGTCGAGGCCCAGGTCGCGGCAGGCGCGGGCGGCCGTGCCCGGGTGGTCCCCGGTCAGCACCCGTACGGCGACGCCCCGGTCGGCGAGCACCCGCAGCGCGTCGGCCGCGCTCGGCACCAGCGCGTCCCGCAGCGTGACGAACCCCTCGAAGGTGAGGTCGCGTTCGTCGGCCGGGGTGTAGTCGCGGTGGCGGGCGGGGCGGACGGCGGTGGCGACCGCCAGGACGCGCAGCCCGTCGTCCGTCAGCTCGTGGGCCCGGGCGAGCAGCCGTGCGCGTTCCTCCGGCTCCAGCGCACAGCGCTCCAGTACGGCTTCGACGGCGCCCTTGACCAGGAGGGTGTGGAAGCCGAGGGCGCCGGGGGTGCGTACGACGGCGGTGGCGAGGCGGCGTACGGGATCGAAGGGCAGCGCCGCGATCCCGTCGTACGCCGTCAGGTCGTCCTCGTCGGCCGTGTGCAGGAGCGCCTCGTCGAGGGCGTCGGGTGCGGGCAGGTCGCCGAGTTGCAGCGTCCACCAGGCGGCCGCGGCAGCCCGGCGCAGTACCTCGGGCGCGTCCTCGCCGTCCGCGTCCAGCGCGCGGTCGACGACCGGCCGGTCCTGGGTGAGGGTGCCGGTCTTGTCCACGCAGAGCACGTCGATGGCGCCGAGGTCGTGGAGCGCGGGCAGCCGCTTCACGATCACTCCGTGCGTACGGGCCAGCAGCGACGCCCCGCGGGCCAGGCAGGTCGTGACGATGACCGGCAGCATCTCCGGGGTCATCCCGACCGCCACCGCGACGGCGAACGGCAGGGTCTCCAGACCTCGCCCGCGCAGGGCCGCGCCCGCCATCAGGACCAGCGGCGGAGTGAGCAGCATGAACCGGATGAGTATCCAGGAGATGCCGTGCACGGACCGGTCGAAGGCGCTCGCCTCCCGCCGCCCCGGGTCCCGGTACCCCTCGGCGAACCGCGTGTGCGCGCCGGTCGCCACGACCACGGCGGTGCCACTGCCGGAGGCGACACTGCTGCCCTGGAAGCACAGCTGCGGCTGCTCGAACAGCTCGCCCGCCGTGGCGCCCGGCGCGTCGACCGGGTACTTGGCGACCGGCACCGACTCCCCGGTGAGCGCGGCCTGGTACACGGTCAGCCCGCCGGCCCGCAGCAGCCGTACGTCGGCGGGGACCAGGTCGCCCGGACCGAGCCGGATCACATCCCCCGGCACCAGCTGGTCGACCGGCAGGTCATGGTCGGTGGGTACCGCGTCCGCGTCGGTCCTGCGCAGCACGGTGGCGGTGCTGGCGACCAGGTCGCGCAGCGCCGCCATCGAACGGTCGGCCCGGTGCTCACCGGACGACCGCAGCACACAGCTGACCACGACCAGTACGGTGATCACGCTCGCGGTGCCCCAGGAGGCCACGAGCGCCGAGACCAGGCCGAGGCAGAGCAGTACGGCGGTGAAAGGATCCCGCAGACTGCGCAGGAACCGCCCGAACCAGGGAACGGGGCGCCGGGCGGGCAGGATGTTCTCCCCGAACCGGGCGAGGCGTTCGTCGGCCTGCGCCTGCGTCAGTCCCCGCGGACCGCTGTCCAGCCGCCGGAGCAGCTGAAGCGCGGTCAGCTCGCCGTGTTCCTCCCCGCCCGAAGTGCCTTGAAAGACCTGGGGTTTCTCTGCCGCCGGGCCGTCCGCGGAGGTGGGGCGCTCGGCGCCCCCTCCCGCCGTCGCGGACGTCTCAGCCACCGATCCCGCGCAGCCTGCGTACGGGTGCCGATGCCTCCTCGGCACGTGCGGCCAGCTGTCCGACCATCACGCGCACCACGGTCACGACATCGGGATCGTCGACGTAGTAGACCTGTCGGCGGCCTTCGCGCCGGGAGCGGACGAGACCCGCGAGCTTCAGCTTCGACAGGTGCTGGCTGACGGCGGGCAGGGCGCCGCCGACACGCTCCGCGAGGTGGGTCACGTCGCTCTCGCCCTGCGCGAGGGCCCACATGATGTGCAGCCGGTGCGAGGAGGCCAGCAGTCCGAACGCGGCGGCCGCGTCCGCCAGCACCTCGGCGGGCGGATCTTCGAAGCCACCGGCGTATGCCGTCACAGTCTCTTCTCCTGTCCCGCCCCGGGCATCCGTGCCCGCGTCCGCGCCGACTCAGTTTAGGCGTCCGCCACCAGGTGGCTCCGCAGGTAGGGCAACAAGCCCCGCTCCAAAAGGGCCTGCCGCCATCTCTCCCGGGCCCGGTCCACGTCGGTTCCACCGACGGGCTCCCGGCGGCCGTCGGACGTGCCCTCGCGCTGACGCAGGGCCGTGCGCAACAGGGCCCAGAGACCGATGCACGCGGTGAGCGCCGCGGTGAACGCGAGCACCCAGCCCGCCGTGACGACCGACGTGGCGAACCCGGTGGCCACCTCGGCGAGACGCGCTCCGTACCCGATCAGCAGGAGCACCGCCGCCGCGACGGCGGCCACCACGGGGGTGAGCACGGCGAGAACGGGCCACAGCCCGCCTTCGGCGGCCTCACGGGCGTCACGGGTCTCACGGGCGGCGAGGTAGTCGCGGTACTCGTCGGCCGCTGCGGAGGCGATCTCCTCCATGGCTTCCAGCGCCAGGTCCCGCAGCCGTCTCGCGGCCCTTCCGGTGAGGTCGCGGCGCAGTGCGGAACGGATGTCGACGACGTCGAGTGCGCACTGCAGCACTCGTTCGAATTCCACTCGATCCTCTTGCCGGAGGCCGGACGCGTAGGTCACACGTGGTCCCTGGTGTCGGCCTCGTCGAGGCGGGCGAGGAGGAACGGCATCATCCCGCGCTCCCGCAGGGCGAGTTGCCACGCTTCGCGCGCCCGCTTCACCTCCGCGTCCTCGCCGGCGGGCACCCCGTCCTCCACCGCGGAGCGGTTGTGGGCCGCCGCGACCAGCAGACAGGCGAGATCGGCGACCGCGCCTCCGACGGCCACGGCCGCCGCGACGAACCCGGCCGTGAGCAGTCCCGCGCCGATGTAGGGGCGCCCGCCGAAGGCGCGCAGGACGAGCCCGGACACCAGGAACACCGCCGCGGCGACGGCCGACAGACTCGGCACGAACACCGCCAGCACGGGGAGCAGCCCGCTCCCGCCGCTGCCGCCGTTGCCGTTGCTGTCGCGCTCATCGGTCTGCTCGGCTGCCAAGGCCTTGCTCGCGGTGTACGCGTGGTACTCGACGGCCGCCACCGCGGCGATGGCGGCGCGCTCCCGCAGCGCGCGGGTGCGCAACTGTTCCCGGTTGAGCGTCCCGGCGGACCGCTCCAGCGCGTCACTGATCCGCCGGGAGTTCAGGGCCTGGTCCAGGACCCGTTCGAAAGTCACGCTGATGTAGCCGATGTCCGCCCCTGAGGGCTCAGGATCCGCCATGTCTCCCCCGTCGCCGCGCGCCAGTGTGATGGTTCCCGGATTGCGCAATCCCCAAAGGTTTCGAGCACCGGCTCACGGTGCCGAGTCTTTGGTGCCGGAGGCTGCTCGGTAGGCCTGGGTGGGGGTCATGGCGACGCCGTTGAGACTGACGGTCCTGTACGGGCTGACCTTGGCGCAGGTTTTGGACTGGTCGGCTGTCTCGGCGTGGGCGTTGGAGGTGGCGGCCTTGGTGTCGGCGGGTGCGGGGGTGGTGGCGGGGTAGGCGGTGCCGCTGGTCCAGTCGGTGCCGATGACCAGGGTCAGGCCGGTGCTGCCGGTGGTGTCGCTCTGCTTGAGGTGGGAGGTCGGCAGGCCCAGGGCCTTGGCGGCGGTCTGGGCCTCGGCCTTGTGCCCGCTGCCGTAGGTGAGGGTGGTCGTGGACGTGGTGCCGGCGGCGTTGCCGGTGGTGGTGCCGGAGCTGAAGCCCTTGTCGATCAGGGCGGTGGCGACGGCGGAGGCCCGGCCGGTGACGGTGGTGCCGTTCTCCACGGTGACCGCGATCTGCGCGGCGGGGACCGCGGAGGCGGTGGCCGTGGCTTTGGCTGTCGCGGAGGCCTCGGCGGTCTTCTCGCCGGACGAGCCGGTCAGGGACTGGTCGTTCGCGATGGTGGCGAACAGACTCTGGGCCGTGGCGGCGGGCACGAGCCGGTTGCTGTCATTGGGGTCGGGCGCCGTCTGCATGGTGGTGAAGGTGATGCGCTTCGCCGGGACCTTGTCCACGTCGGCGGCGAGCCCGATCAGCTTCCTGATGGTACCCAGGCCGGTGTCGACGGTGAGGGCCTTGGTGGCGGCGTCGGCCAGGCGGTAGACGGCGGTGGGGTCGGTGAGGGTGCCGGCGCTCTTGAACTTGCGGATCATCGAGCTGAGGAAGAGGTGCTGGGAGTAGGTGCGCCCCAGGTCGCTGCCGTCGCCGAAGCCGTGCCGGGAGCGGACGAACTCCAGGGCCGCGACGCCCTTGAGGGTGTGCGTGCCCTGAGCGAGCTTCAGGTGCGAGTAGGTGTCGTAGACGTCCTTGTCGACACAGGCCGACACCCCGCCCACCGCGTCGGACATCTTCACCACGCCGGAGAAGTCGAGCTTGACGAAGTGGTCTATGGGGATGCCGGTGAGCCGGTGGACGGTGGCCACCTGGCAGGCGGGCCCGTACTGCAGGGCGCTGTTGACCATGCCGGTGTAGCCGTTCGTGGAGATGCCGGTCTCGGTGTCCTTGCAGGCGGGGACCGTGGTCACGGTGTCGCGGGGGATGCTCATCACGGTGGCGTTGGAGCGGTCGGCGGAAATGTGCATCACCATCTCCACGTCCGCGTTGGACCCGGACTGCACGCCGGTCTGCGAACAACCGCCGCCCAGCTTGCAGTCGCTCGCGTTGGTACGCCCGTCGCTGCCCACCACCAGGAGGTTGATCGGGGTCCTGCCGAAGGAGTCGGCCTTCTCCTTGCCCGCGCTGTCGCCCGTGCCGTCGGTCAGCGGGACGCTGTGGAGATTGCCGTTCAGATGCTCGTAGAACCACCACCCCACGCCCGCCGTGGCCAGGACCAGCACCGACAGCGATATCGCGGCCGTCCGCAGGATCCGCCTGCCCCGGCGTACGGGCCTGCCCCGGCGCCCCGCGCCGACCTTGGGACGCGCACGGGACCCCGTCCGGGAGGGCGCGGAACGGGAGTGCGCGGAACGGGAGGGCGCGGAACCGGAGGGAGCGGAACCGGAGGTGTGGCGCTGCCCGGGCACCCCGCGTGTGTGGCTGCGTGTGGCGTTGCCGGCGGGGGCGTCCCCAAGGTCAGTCATGTTCGCACTCCCACGAAACGGTCGGGCCGTTCAGACATACGTCAGGCGTTGCGGGGCGCCTCACTTGCATGGTTGCGCAATATAACAACCCGGCCCGAGACCCAGCACGGCTCCCACCCACCACACCTTGAGAGGGCTCCGGACGCGGGGGCGTTCCGACGCCCGGAGTCGCCGGTCGCCGCAGTGGTCCGACTCATGACCGAGATGTGGTGAAGTCGTGGTGAGCGCTGGGGCCCGGGCCCGCTATGTTCGGTGCGATCATCCGAGATTCGGAGCTGGCGTGCAGAAGACAGACGAACGGGTCGTCGGGGCGGATGAACCGTCCACAAAGGCGGCGGAGGCGGCCGTCGCGGTCCCCGCGGCGGAGGCGGGTGCCACAGGTCCCCGGCGCGACTGGCCCCGCCACTGGCCCCTTCTGCTCGGAGCGTGCGCGCTGTCCGGGCCCGCGCTCTACGTCCTCGGCCGGTGGACGGAGCAACCGGCCATGCAGGCGTGGCGGACCGTCTGTCTCGCCGTGACCGTGCAGGCACTGCCCTTCCTGCTGCTCGGCACGGCGCTGTCCGGCGCGATCAACGCGTTCGTGCCGGCCCGGGTGTTCACCCGGGTGCTGCCCCGGCGGCCCGTGCTCGCCGTCCCGGTCGCCGGAGTCGCCGGGGTCGTGCTGCCCGGTTGCGAATGCGCGTCGGTGCCGGTCGCCAACAGCCTGATCGGCCGGGGTGTCACCCCGGCCGCCGCGTTCGCGTTCCTGCTCTCGGCGCCCGCCATCAACCCGGTCGTGCTGACCGCCACCGCCATCGCCTTCCCCGGCCACCCCGAGATGGTGCTGGCCCGGCTGCTCGCCTCGCTCGCCACCGCCGCCGTGATGGGCTGGCTGTGGCTCTTCCTGGGCCGCGACAAATGGCTCAAGCCTGTCGTACGGCACACCGGTCACCAGCCCGAGCAGAACCGCCTGCGGGAGTTCCGGCGCGGCTTCCAGCACGACTTCCTGCACGCGGGCGGCTTCCTGGTCCTCGGGGCCATGGCGGCGGCCACGTTCAACGTGGCGGTCCCGCGCACCGTGCTCGACGCGTTCTCCGGCTCGCCCTGGCTGTCGGTGCTGTTCCTGGCCGCGCTCGCCATCCTGCTCGCGGTGTGCTCCGAGGCCGACGCGTTCGTCGCGGCCTCGCTCACCGGCTTCTCGCCCGTCGCCCGGCTGGCGTTCATGGTCGTCGGGCCGATGGTCGACCTGAAACTGATCGCCCTTCAGGCGGGCACCTTCGGCCGGGCCTTCGCGGTCCGTTTCTCCACGGCCACGACGGTCGTCGCGATCCTGTGCAGCGCGCTCATCGGAGGAGTACTGCTGTGAAACGCCCCCTCCAGGTGACCCTGCTCGTCCTCAGCGGCCTCGGCCTGCTGCACGCCTCGCTCTTCACCGACCTGAGCCTCAGGTTCGTGAAGGAGGGGATGCGTCCCATGCTGGTCGCGTCGGGGGTGCTGCTGCTCGTGCTGGGCGTGGCGGAGGCGTGGTCGAGCCAGAAGCCGGGCAGCGGCGACGCCGCCGACGATCACGATCACAGCCACGACCACTCCACCGTGCCCCGTATCGCCTGGCTGCTGTTCCTCCCCGCGCTGAGTCTGCTCTTCTACGCCCCGCCGGCCCTCGGCGCCTACACCGCCGCGCGCGAGGCGCCCAAGGCCGTCACGGAGCAGCGGTACTTCGATCCGCTGCCCGCGACCTCGCCCGTCCTGCTGACACTCACCCAGTTCACCAGCCGGGTGCAGCAGGACCACAAGCGGGACATCGGCGGCCGTAGCGTCCGGATGACCGGTTTCGTCACGCCCGACAAGGGGGCCGACGGCTGGTACCTGACCAGGATCATCTTCACCTGCTGCGCGGCGGACGCCCAGTCCGTGAAGGTGCGGATCCACGGGGCGGCGGCCCTGCCCGCCGACACCTGGGTGACCGTCACGGGAACGTGGCACCCCGGCGGAACGCTGGGCACAAGTTCCGCCCCGGCCGCGCTGGACGCCCGTACCGTCAAGAAGGTCGCCAAGCCGGTGAACGCGTACACGGACGCCCTTCCGTTGTTCTAGATCAGCCGTTGTTCCAGATCAGCCGTTGCTCTAGGCCGGTCGTACCAGGCCCACGTCATACGCGAAGATCACCGCCTGCACCCGGTCCCGTACACCGATCTTGGCGAGGACGCGGCTGACGTGGGACTTGACGGTGGACTCCGCGAGGGAGAGGCGGTCGGCGATCTCGGCGTTGCTCCAGCCGGAGGCGATGGCGGTGAGGACCTCGCGTTCGCGGTCGGTGAGGGCGTCGAGCCGGCGCTCCTGCTCGGGGGTGTGTCCCGGGCGTCGCTCGGTGTAGGCGTCGATGAGTTTGCGGGTCAGGCCGGGGGCGATCACGGCGTCCCCGGCGGCCACCGCACGGATTCCGGCGACGAGTTCGTCGGGCAGCGCGTCCTTGAGGAGGAAGCCGCTGGCCCCGGCGCGCAGCGCGGCGTAGGCGTACTCGTCGAGGTCGAAGGTGGTCAGGACGAGGACCCGGGAGCGGCCGCCGGACTCCACGATGCGGCGGGTGGCCTCGATGCCGTCCATGCCGGGCATCCGGACGTCCATCAGGACGACGTCGGGGCGCAGTTCGGCGGTCGAACGGACCGCCTCGGCGCCGTGGGTGGCCTCGCCGACCACGGTCAGGTCGGAGTGCTGTTCCAGGAGCATGCTGAAGCCGAGGCGTTGCAGGGCCTGGTCGTCGACGATGAGCACGGTGGTCATGCCGGATGGTTCTCCGTGGGAGCGGTGGTGGGGATCAGGACGGCACGGACGGTCCAGCCGCCACGAGTGTTCGGGCCCGCGGTGACGGTTCCCTGGTAGAGGGCGGCCCGCTCGCGCATGCCGACCAGACCGCGCGCGTCGTCCCGGGCGTGGTCGGCGCGCGGGGTGCGGGGCGGGCCGGTGTCGTCGACGGTGAGGCGGACGCGGTCGCGGTCCGCGGTGACGCCGACGTGCGCGGTGGTGTCGGGCACGGCGTGCTTGAGGGTGTTGGTCAGCGCCTCCTGGACGATGCGGTAGACGGCGAGTTGGATACCGGGGGCGAGGCCCGTCAGGTCGCCCTCGGTGTCCAGGGTGACGGTGAGGCCTGCGGCCCGGACCCGTTCCAGGAGGGCGGCGAGGTCGGCGAGGCCCGGTTGGGGGGCGAGCGGGGTGCCGCCCGGTTCGTCGCTCCCGTCCCCTTCCTCACCGATGACGGAGAGCAGGCGGCGGAGTTCACCGAGGGCGCCGCGTCCACTGTCGGCGATGATCCGCAGGGTGTCGGCGCCGCGCTTGGGGGACTTCTCGGCGAGCCCGGCGGCGCCACCGGCCAGGCCGACGATGACGGCGAGGGTGTGGCCGAGGATGTCGTGCATCTCCCGGGCGACGCGGGCGCGTTCGGCGGCGGCGGCGAGCCGGGCCCGCTGGTCGCGCTCCACCTCCAGGCGGAAGGCGCGTTCGTGCAGGGCCCCGACGTACGCGTTCACGACCCGGCCGACCAGGCCCGCCGCGGCGACGGCCGCCACCAGGGCCGCCTGCACGATCGCCAGCACCGCGGTCTCCAGGAACGAACTGGCCGGCTGGCCGGCGGCGCGGGCGACGACCCCCACGGACGTCTGGGCGACGGCGATCGCCATACAGACCACCAGCTGGGCGGGCCCGACCGTGCGGCCCACGTTGAGCAGCGCGACGATCCGCGCGGCCTCGGAGCCCGTGCTGACGTCCATGGCGAGGCCCACCGCGCCGACGGCGGAGGTGAGGGCGAAGACCAGGACGGGCCGCTGCTGCCGCCACAGCAGGGGAAGGCAGTATCCGACGATCACCGCCAGCACCACGGGGACGCCGCGTCCGATGCCGTCCGCCGCGTCCCGCAGGGCCGGGACGCCCAGCGCCGCGCACAGGAGCGGCGCCGTCACCCGCCTGACCCACGGATGGGCCAGGTCGGCCCGTCTCACCCGGGTGAGCCACTGCAGGACCGCGACGTCCGAGCGGTGCTGCGCCCCGCCCAGCAGTTTCTCGGGCGTGACGGGGCGGGAAGTCGGCCCGGGCGCGGTCGGTGCGGTCACGTCGTACGCCCTCTCGGTACGGGAAGCCGTCCGTCGGCCCCCCGGGGGAGTGGGGACCGGCGGACGGGGCGCGATGGTCACGGCCGGTGCGGCCGTACGTCCTGCCGCGGATCGTACGGCCGACAGGTCAGCCCCTTGCGGTGGGAAGGGGCTCGGAGTCCCGCGTGCCCTCGGTGTCCTGCGTCTTCGCCAGCAGATGGCGCAGTTTCTCGCCCTCGACGTCCACGTTGGGCAGGACGCGGTCCAGCCATCGCGGCAGCGACCAGGCGCGGCGGCCGAGCAGCGCCATGACGGCGGGCACGATCGTCATCCGGACGACGAAGGCGTCGAGGAGCACGGCGACGGCGAGACCGAGGCCGATCGACTTGATCAGCGCGGTGTCGCTGAGCAGGAACCCGGCGAAGACGGAGATCATGATGATCGCCGCGGCCGTGACCACGCGGGCGCCGTGCCGGAAGCCCGCGACCACCGCCTCGGTGGGCTCGGCGCCATGGACGTACTCCTCGCGCATCCGGGTGACGAGGAAGACCTGGTAGTCCATGGCGAGCCCGAACACCACACCGACCAGGAAGATCGGCAGCAGGCTCACGATCGGCGCGGTCTGGTCGACGCCGAGGGCGCCCGCGAACCAGCCCCACTGGAAGACGGCGACCACGACGCCGAGGGTCGCGAGGACGCTGAGCAGGAACCCGGCGGCGGCCTTGAGCGGGACCAGGACCGAGCGGAACACCAGGAGCAGCAGTACCAGGGCCAGGCCGACGACCACGGCGAGATAGGGCACGAGGGCGTCGCCGAGCTTGGCGGAGATGTCGATGTTGAGCGCGGTGGTGCCGGTGATCATCAGTTCGGCGCCGGTGTCCTCGTGCAGGGCGGTGCCGCGGTCGCGGATGGCGGAGACCAGGTCGACGGTGTCCTGGCTGCTGGGGGAGCTCTTCGGGACGGCGCGGATCAGGGCGACGTCACCGGCCTGGTTGAAGGTCGCGGGGCTGACCGAGGCGACGTCCGGCATCGTGCCGAGCAGGGTGACCGCGTCCTGGGCGGCGCCCTTGGCGTCGTCGCTCCTACGGGCGTCGACGACCACGGTCAGCGGCCCGTTGTAGCCGGGCCCGAACCCCTTGGTGATGGTGTCGTAGGCGATGCGCTGGGTGGAACCGGGGGCGGCCGAACTGTCGCTGGGCATGGCCAGTTGCAGCGACAGGGCGGGAATGGCCAGGGCGAACAGGGCGGCCACCGCGACGGCGAGGACCTTGACCGGGTTGCGGGTGACGAACCGCGCCCAGCGCACGCCCGCGGGTTCGCCCTCTCCGCGCTCCTCGATCGCCCGCATCCGGCGGGTCTTGAGCTTCCCCTTCATGATCCGGGGACCGGCGAAGCCCAGCAGGGCGGGCAGCAGGGTGAGCGCGATGAGCACGGCGATCGCGACCGCGCCCGCGGCCCCGAGACCGATGTCGGTGAGCAGGCCGACCCCGATGATGCTGAGCCCCGCCAGCGCGATGACCACGGTCAGACCGGCGAACACCACCGCGGAGCCGGCCGTGCCGAGCGCGCGTCCGGCGGCCTCCTCCGGTTCGTGCCCCTCCCTGATCTCGCCGCGGTAGCGGGAGACGATGAACAGCGCGTAGTCGATGGCCACCGCGAGGCCGAGCATCAGCGCCAGCGTCGAGGTGGAGGAACTCAGGTCCACGAACGCGCTGGTGAGGGTGATCCCGGACACCGCCACCACGATGCCGAAGACCGCGGTCAGCAGGGGCAGTCCGGCCGCGAGCAACGAGCCGAAGGTGATGACCAGCGCGACGGCGGCGACCGCGAGGCCGATCAGCTCACCGGCGCTCTGCGCGGACTTCACCTGGACGGCGTTGCCTCCCATGCTCACCGCGAGACCCGCCTTGTCGCCCCGGTCGGCCACGGACTTCAGGTCCTCGCGGGCCCGGTCGGTGACGTCGGCCTGGGCGACCTTGTACGTGACCTGGGCGTAGGCGACGGAGCCGTCCTTGCTGACGGTGCCGCCGGCGAACGGGTCGGCGACGCTCGCAACCTGGGAGGCCTTCCTGAGGTCGGCGACGAGGGACACGACCTCGGCCTTGTCGTCGCCGGACGTCAGCTTCCGGCCGTCCGGGGCCTCGAACACGACACGGGCGGTGGCTCCGGCGGCCGAGGCCTGCGGGAACTCCTTCCCCAGCAGGTCCAGCGCCTTCTGGGACTGGGTTCCGGGAATGGTGAAGGAGTCCGACGTACCGGCCGACACACTGGCGGCACCGATGCCGACGGCCGCCAGGACGGCTATCCACAGCATGAGGACAAGTCGTCGCCGCCGGAACGCGAACCGGCCGAGACGATAGAGGAACGTGGCCACGAATGACTCCCGGGGAGGGGAAAAGAGGCCTTCGTGGCCTCCTTGCGCCAGGCTAGGAACGCCCGGTCGCCACTCGGCGGCACTCCGGAGGTGAATACGGCCCGGCGGTTAGTACTTCCGTGCCATACGGATGTCATCCGGCCGGTGTACGAGACGCGGCTGCGGCCCGCGTGGGCCCCGGGCCTCTCGGCGGGTCTTACGGACCCGTGACGTGACGGGCGCGGTGCTGCCGTACGCCACGGTCGCGGTCCTAGCGTTCGGCGTATGCGAGTACTGGTCACCGGCGGTGCCGGGTTCATCGGGTCCCATGTCGTCGAGGCGCTGACCGCGCGGGGGCACGAGGCGGTCGTGTTCGACCTGCGCGACGGCCTGGACGTACGGGACGCCGAGGCGGTCGGCGCGGCGCTGGCGGGCATGGACGCCGTGTGCCATCAGGCGGCGATGGTGGGGCTGGGGAAGGGGTTCGACGACGCGGCCGAGTACGTGTCGCGCAACGACCTCGGCACGGCGGTGCTGCTCACCGCGATGGCCGACGCGGGGGTACGCCGCCTCGTGCTCGCCGGGTCGATGGTCGTGTACGGCGAGGGCGCGTACGGCTGTGAGTGGCACGGGCCGGTACGCCCCGGGCCCCGGACCGTCGCCGATCTCGACGCGGGACGGTTCGAGCCCCGCTGCCCGCGGTGCGGCGAGGAACTGACGCCGGGCCTGGTGCGCGAGGACGCTCCGGCCGACCCCCGGAACGTGTACGCGACGACCAAGCTGGCCCAGGAGCATCTGGCGGCGGCCTGGGCCCGGTCGACGGACGGTTCGGCGGTGTCGCTGCGCTACCACAACGTGTACGGGCCGAGGATGCCGCGCGACACCCCGTACGCGGGGGTCGCCTCGTTCTTCCGGTCCGCGCTGGCCCGGGGCGAGGCGCCGCGTGTCTTCGAGGACGGCGGGCAGCGACGGGACTTCGTGCACGTACGGGACGTGGCCGCGGCCAATGTGGCGGCCCTGGAGGCGGGTTCGCGCGCCGGGGTCCTCACGGCCTACAACACCGGAAGCGGCGAGCCGCACACGGTCGGCGAGATGGCCCGTGCCCTGGCCACCGCCCACGGCGGACCCGAGCCCGTGGTGACCGGGGAGTACCGCCTCGGCGACGTACGCCACATCACGGCCGACTCCGCACGGCTGCGCGCCGAACTGGGCTGGAAGCCCGAGACCGACTTCGCGGAGGGGATGAGGGAGTTCGCGACGGCGAGGCTGCGCGGGGAGTAGGGGGGGCAGGGGGCAGGAGAGCGGGAGCGCGGCGGCCGGGGCCCGCGCCTCACGCTCTCGCCATGGGCACCCGCCTCACGCCCTCGACATCGGCAGCGTGACCTCGAAGCGGCAGCCGCCGGGGACGTTGTGGACGGCGGCCTGGCCCTGGTGGGCCTCGACGATGCCCCGGACGATGGCCAGACCCAGGCCCGCTCCGGCGGGAGGCGTGCGGGCGTGGGTGCCGCGCCAGCCGGTGTCGAAGACGCGCGGGAGGTCCTCCTCCGGGATGCCGCCGCAGCCGTCGGTGACGGACAGGACGACCCCCGCGTCCGAGCGCTCGGCGGCGACCGCGACCGTGCCGTCGGCCGGAGTCCGGCGGATCGCGTTGACGAGGAGATTGCCCAGCACCCGGCTCATCTCCTTGCCGTCCACCTCGACCGGCACCGGCTCGATACGGTCCCCGACCAGGCGTACGCCGTGCTCGCGGGCGAGCGGGTCCGCGCCCGCGAGGGCGTCGCCGACGAGGTCGTAGAGGGAGATGCGGGAGGGGGACAGGGCGAGGGTCCCGGCGTGTATGCGGGAGAGTTCGAAGAGGTCGCCGACCATGTCGTTGAGGCGCTCGACCTCGGTGCGGATCTGCCGGAGGTAGCGGTCCGGGTCGGCGGCCACCCCGTCCTCCAGCGCCTCCGACATCGCCCGCAGTCCGGCGAGCGGGGTGCGCAGGTCGTGCGAGATCCAGGCGACGAGTTCACGGCGGGAGGTCTCCAGCGCGCGTTCACGGTCGCGGGACTCGGCGAGCTTCGCGCTGGTCGCCTGCAACTCCCGGCTCAGCGCGGAGAGTTCGGCGGTCGCGGGACCCTCGGGGGCCGCGAAGTCGCCGCCGTCGCCGAAGGAACGCGCGGCCAGGGTGAGGGCCCTGCTGCGGGCCACCACCCAACGCCCCAGCAACAACGCCGTCGCCAGGGACACCACCGCCGCCATGGCCACCACGGTCGTGACCACGCCCAGGTCGTGCGAGGACAGGAACATCGCCCAGGCGACGGCCAGCGTCCCCGCGAGCATCGCGGTGACCGCCACGGCGGCGACGACGGCGAGGGACACGGTCAGCGACCGGCGCCGGATCAGCCACAGCGCCCCCGCGCCGAGCAGCCCGGCCACGGCGGCACCGAGGAAGGCGTACAGGGCGATGAGCAGCATGTCGTGCGTGGAGTGCACGGTTTGCATGGCTTGCATGGAGTGTGTGGCTTGCACGGGGTGTGCGGCTTGCAGGGCGTGTGTGAGGGGCATGGCGCGCATGGTCAGACCGCTTCCTCTCGGGGAGTCGGGGCCTCGCCGGGCGTGGGCTCCTCGAAGCGGTAACCGACCCCCCACACCGTCTGGATCAGCCGCGGTCTGCCCGGATCGTCCTCGACCTTGCCCCGCAGCCGGCGCACGTGGACCGTGACCGTGGACAGGTCACCGAAGTCCCAGCCCCACACCTCGCGCATCAGGTCCTCGCGGCTGTACGCCCGGCCGGGATTGCGGAGGAAGAACGCGAGCAGATCGAACTCTCGGATGGTGAGGGCGAGATCCTCGCCGTTCCTGGTGGCGCGGCGGGCGTCGGGGTCGACGGCGAGACCGGCCAGCCGCAGGGGGCGAGCGCCTGCGGCGGGGCGGCTGCGGCGCAGTACCGACTCCACCCTCAGGACCAGTTCGCGAGGGCTGAAGGGCTTGGTGACGTAGTCGTCGGCGCCCACCTCCAGGCCGAGGATCCGGTCGTCCTCGTCACCGCGGGCGGTGAGCATGATGACCGGGACGGGCCCGTGGCCGCGCATCCTGCGGCACACCTCCAGGCCGTCCATCCCCGGCAGCATCAGGTCCAGCACCACCAGGTCGGGCCAGTGCGCGGCGGCACGGGCGAGCGCGGCGGGTCCGTCCGCGGCACGGTCCACGACGTACCCGGCGCGGTCGAGGTAGCCGGAGACCACCTCGGCGACGGTGGGATCGTCGTCGACGACGAGGACGCGGGCGCTCCGCCCGGGCCCGCCCGGGGCAGGTCCGGTACCTGCGGATTCGTACGGCTGCTGCATGAATCCAGCGTCCCACCGGCCGCACCCGCATGCCGCGATCCCGCCGCGACGTCCGTGTTTCGTAAGGACCCGAAGTCCGATATCTCCCTTTCGCGTTCGTAGGGTGAAAGCCGTGACGACCTCTCCCCAACCCGACCCCGACAAGCCCCCGGACACGGAACCGGCGCCCGTCGACGTGGTCCTCCCCTGTCTGAACGAGGCCGAGGCCCTCCCCTGGGTCCTCGCCCGCGTCCCCGCCGGGTGGCGCGCGCTGGTCGTGGACAACGGCTCCACGGACGGCTCGGCGGAACTGGCCCGCGGCCTCGGCGCGACCGTCGTGCGCGAGACGCGCCGCGGGTTCGGCGCCGCCTGCCACGCCGGTCTGCGAGCCGCCACCGCGGACATCGTGTGCTTCTGCGACTGCGACGCCTCGCTGGACCCGGCCCGGCTCCTGCCCTTCGTCCGCGAGGTACAGGACGGCGAGGCCGACCTCGTGCTCGGGCGGCGCCGCCCACAGGGCCCCGGCGCCTGGCCCGCGCACGCCCGGGCGGGCAACCTCGCCCTGGCCCGGATGCTCCGCCGCCGCACCGGACTGCGTCTGCACGACCTCGGCCCCCTGCGTGCCGCCCGCCGCGAACCGCTGCTCGCCCTCGGCCTCACCGACCGCCGCAGCGGCTACCCGCTCCAGATGGTCGTGCGCGCCGCCGACGCCGGCTGGCGCGTCACCGAGCACGACGTGCCCTATCTGCCGCGCACCGGCGCCTCCAAGGTCACCGGCACCTGGCGCGGCACCTGGCAGGCGGTACGGGACATGCGCCGCGTCCTCGCCGAGCCGCCCGCGCCGCCGCGCCACGCCCACGCCGCCCTCGCCCCTTCCCGCACCTCCACGGATTCCCGTTCCCAGGGAGGAACCAGCCAGTGACGACGCTCCTCGTCATCGCCAAGGAACCACGGCCGGGACGGGTCAAGACCCGGCTCACCCCGCCGTTCACGCCCCGGGAGGCGGCGCTGCTCGCCGAGGCGTCCCTCGTGGACACCCTGCGCACGGTGGCGGCGACCCCGGCACGGCGCCGGGTGCTCGTGCTCGACGGAGCGGCCGGCGACTGGCTGCCGGGCGGCTTCGACGTCGTACCGCAGTGCGCGGGCAGCCTCGACGAACGGCTGGCCGCCGCCTTCGCGGGCTGCGACGGGCCCGCGCTGCTCATCGGCATGGACACACCGCAGGTGACACCCGAGCTCCTCACCGTGGACTTCGCCGGCTGCGACGCGTACTTCGGCCCGGCCGAGGACGGCGGCTTCTGGGCCCTCGGGCTCGCCGCCCCCGATCCGGCGCTTCTGCGGGGCGTGCCGATGTCGACGCCCACGACGGGTGCGGTACAGCGGAAACGGCTCGTCGCCGCCGGGCTGTGCGTGCGCGACCTGCCCCGCCTCCGGGACGTCGACACGGCCGCCGACGCGGAGGCGGTCGCCGCCGTCGCGCCGCCCGGCAGCCGCTTCGCCGCCGAGCTCGGGCGTCTGCGGACGGCCACCGGACGATGAGCACCGCGCACGGGACGACGACACCGCCGGGGGTGCCCGGCCCGCGCCCCTGGTCCGCCGATCCCTACTCGGACGCCCTGGTCACCGGCCGGGGCCCGCTCTTCCTCCGGCGCACCGACGGCTGGCTGCTGCCGCTGGAGGTGGAGCGCTGGTGCGCACGGGCCGACGCGGTGGACCTGACCGTGCTGGGGCGCTGCGAGGGGACCGTGCTCGACGTGGGCTGCGGGCCGGGGCGGCTCGTCGCCGAACTCGCCGCCCGGGGCCGGCCCGCGCTCGGCATCGACGTCAGCGAGGCGGCCGTCGCGCACACCGCCCGACTCGGCGGCCAGGCCCTGCGGCGCTCCGTCTTCGAGCCGCTCCCCGGTGAGGGCCGCTGGGACACCGCGCTCCTCCTCGACGGCAATGTCGGCATCGGTGGCGACCCGGCCGCCCTGCTCCGCCGGATGACCCAACTCCTCACCCCCGGCGGACTGTTGATCGTCGAGACGCTCGCGGACGTGGACGTCGACGAACGGGTCAGCGTCCACATCGTCCGGGTCACCGACCCCCGGGGCACGGACGGGCCGGCCTTCCCGTGGGCCCGCCTCGGCACCCCGGCGCTGCTCCGGCACGCGGCACGCGCGGGCTGGCGCCGGGAGGGTCAGTGGTCGGCCGGGGGCCGCTCGTTCGTCGCCCTGCGCAACCGCGACGGATGCGATGGCCCGGACGACCGCGATGATCGCGATGGCCGGGACGACCGGGACGACCGGAACAGCCGCAGTACGAGCAGCGCCGCCGAACCCCCGAACAGCACCGCCGTGATCAGCAGCCAGCGGGCCAGGAAGTCGTCGCCCGAGAGCCCGGTGGCCAACCGGTAGTGCTCCGCCATCTGCCCGCTGATCAGCGGAAACCACATCAGCAGCAGAAGCGCCGAGAACGCGGCCGGGAACCGGACGTAGACCGTCCACTCCCGGCGGCCGACCGCGCCAAGACCCCTCGCCACGGCCCGGTCCGCCCCCGCGTACAACGGAACGAGCACCAGGTCGTGGAGGACCGCCACCCCCACGAACCACAGAGCCACCCCGAACCAGTCCCCTGCGAGCAGCCGCACCCCGGCGTACCCGGCGAGCGCGAACGAACAGGCCAGCAGCAGGATCTGCAGCGGACTGCCCAGGACAGGCTTCCCGAACGGCCGCCGCACCACAGGTCGTCTCACCACAGGCCGTCGCACCACAGGCCGTCGCATCACAGTTCTCCGAACGTCATCCGGGCCACCCACTTGGTGTTGAGCACGCCGGGCGCCGCGGGGACGATGATCCGCGCGGGATAGCCGTGGTCGGGGGTCAGGTCCTCGCCGTTGGCGAACAGGGCCAGCAGGGAGCGCGGGTCGCGCACCTGGTTGTAGCGCAGGGCCCCGTGCCGGAACGCCCCGTGCCGCTGCAACGACTCCACCAGCACATCGGGCGCCGCGCCCTCCTCGTATCCGACGAGCCGCGCCAGGTCCCGCAGCCGTACGCCCCGCCACCACTGGTCGGAGGTCGACCAGCCCTCCACGCAGGCGATGGGCAACGCGGCGCTGTGGAGCGGGAGTTCCAGCAGCTCGCTCCGGCTGAGCCGGACCGTGCGCCCGCGCCCCTCGACGACCAGCCGCCACACCTCACCGGTCGTCTCCCGCATGTCGATGCCGACCGCCTCGGCCGTCTTGTTGATCTGGAAGCCGCCGGGTCCGCTGCCCGGTTCGGGGCCGCCGTGCGGCGCGAGCACGGCCGTCTCCCGCAGCGGCTCGTCGAAGCTGCGGCCCGCCGTCGTGGCGAACAGCAGCAGCGATCCGCCGCCGACGACCCCGAGGGCACCGCGCCGCGAGACGGTGGGCGGGGTGGGGTCCGGTGAGACCAACTCCCCTTCTTCCGTGGTGTGTTCGTCCCGGAGGCGGCGCAGATTGCGGAGCGCCGCCGGTACCCGCAGCACGGCGTGCGCGACGAACGCGGCGAAGAACACCCAGGCCCCGTAGAAGTGCAGCGGATAGAAGGAGCCGGGGAAGATGTAGTCGAGCTGGATGTTCAGCACGCCGGTGGTGAACTCGAACAGGGCGCCCCCGACCAGCAGGAGCAGCGAGATCCGCTCCAGCGCGTGCGCGAGCGACCGGGCGGGCGGCAGCGCGAACAACTTCGGCACGACCGACCACAGCTTCGCCAGCAGTACGGGGATCAGCGTGATCCCGAGGGTGACGTGGACGCCCTGGGTGAGGCGGTACAGCCACGACGGGTTCGTCGGCCAGGAGAAGAGGTAGAAGCCGAGCAGTCCCTTGTCCGGGGTCATGTCGTTCACCGGCGACAGGTCCGGGTTGTAGGCGGCGTACGACACGAGACCCGTCACGAACAGCACGGTGATGCCGCCGAGCAGGACGACGCCGAGCACCGAGGTGAACCAGGGGCCGCGCAAGGGGCTGCGCCAGAACGCGGGGGAGGAGGGAGACCGTGGCATGCCTCGACCGTAGGTCCGCGACACCCCCCGAACGGGTCCGCGAACCATGACGAAACTCTGACGTCAACTCCTGCGGCGGCTCCTGCGGCCGATCCGCGGCCTAGCGTGCGGATGTGAACCGCGATCTTCCCCAGGGCCTTCCCCCGGACGGTCCCCGCGATCTCCCCGGCGCTCCTCACCTCGACCGGCGTCACGATCGACGGCTCGACCGGCGCCGGGATCCGCTCCTCGACCTGGCCGCCGTCCTGGCCGCCGCCCTGCTCGTCACGGCGGCCGCGCTGGTCGGCACGTCGATCGAACGCCGCCACCACACGCTCTTCGTACGCTGGCCTCCCCTGTTCGCCCAGTGGGAGCCGCATGTCGGCCCCGGCACCCCGGCCGCGCTCGCCGTGGCCGTCGCCGTCGTCGCCCACGGGCCGCTCCTCGCCACGCGTCTGCCGTGGCGGGCGCTGCTGTGGGCGTCCTGGGGCACCGCCACCGCCTGGACGTTCTCCCTCGCGCTGGTCGACGGGTGGCAGCGGGGGATCGCCGGGCGGCTGACGGCCACGAACGAGTACCTCACGGTCATCGACCGCTTCCACGACATCCCCGCCACCCTGCGGGACTTCACCCACCACATCGTGAGTCACTCCCCCGCTCCCTGGCCCGCGCACATCGCCGGCCACCCGCCGGGGGCCACCGTCACCTTCGTACTCCTCGACCGGGCCGGGCTGGCCGGCGGCGGCTGGGCGGGCGTGTGGTGCATCGTGGCCGGGGCGGCGGCGCCGGCCGCGGTCATGGTCGCCGTACGGGCGCTGGCCGCGGAGGAGCTCGCCCGCCGCGCCGCCCCCTTCCTGGTCCTCGCCCCGGCCGCCGTGTGGGTGGGCGCCTCCGCGGACGGCTACTTCGCCGCGGTCGCCGCCTGGGCCGTCGCCCTCCTCGCCCTCGCGGTCACCGGACCCCGGCCCCGGGCGACGGGCCTCGCCGCCGGGCTCCTCCTCGGCCTCACCGCGTACCTCTCCTACGGCCTGACACTGTTCGCCGTGATCGCCGCCGCCGTCGTGCTGCTCGGCTCCCGCCGACTCCGCCCCCTCCCGTACGTCCTCGCCGGACTGGCCGTCGTCCCCCTCCTGTTCACGCTGCTCGGCTTCAACTGGTGGGAGGGGTACCGCCTGTTGGTCACCCGCTACTACGAAGGGGTCGGCGGCGTACGGCCGTACGGCTACTGGGTCTGGGCGAACCTCGCCTGTACGGCGCTGATCGTGGGCCCGGCGACGGTGGCGGGCCTGCGCCGAACGGTCGCGACGGCCGTACGCGAAGGTCCCCGCGCCCTCCGCCGCCCCCACCTCCTCTCCCCCGAGCCCCGCCTCGCCCTCCTCGCTCTCGCCGCCCTGCTCGCCCTCCTGGCCGCCGACCTCTCCGGCATGAGCAAGGCGGAGACGGAACGAATCTGGCTGCCGTTCGCGATGTGGTCCCTGCCCACCTGCGCGTTCCTGCCCCGCCCCCGTGCCTGGCTCACCGCCCAGGCCACCCTGGCCCTGCTCCTCAACCACCTCCTGCTGACCGGCTGGTGACACCGGGAGCGGAGACCGTGATCGATTCAGCCGGATGGCGGCGGGCCGGGACGGTCGCGGCACATCGGGGGAAGGTGCTGTTCAGCGCCGCACCGCGGAGGGAGCGGGGCGCGCGGCGGGGGCGCGGGGCGGGTTGCGGCGGGGGGTCGTGGATCTCACGGTGGGCCCATGAAGAAACAGCCGACGAAAGGGCCACGCATGCATGCCCTCATATCCCGATCCCGCGGAACCCTCCTGCCACCCCCGGTCGGCACGGCCGCGGCCGCCGTGGACGTACGCCAGGAGGCCTCCTCCGAGCGGGACGCCGTGGTGCAACAGCTCGACGCCCTCGCCAGGGCCGACCGCGACGCCGTGCTCCGCCCCCTGCTGAACGTGCTCTCCGCCGTCGCCGAACGGGGCGGCCGCCTCGACGCGGCCGAGGCGGCCGGGTACGCGCGGGCCCTGGAGACGGCGCACGCGTCCCTCGAACGGCGGCTGAAGGAGCGATCCTCCACCGCCCCCGGCATCACGGACCGGGCCGGGATCGCGGTCGCCGATCCGGTCTCGGATCTCCTCTCCCAGCTCCAGTCGACGGTCGACGGGCTGGTCAAGGCCCTGACGGGGGCACTGGGCACGGTGACCGGCCTGCTGTCGCCGGTGGTCGGGGTGGTCACGGGGCTACTCGGCGGCGGACTGTCCGGACTTCCGGCCCTGCCCGCCGCGGGAAGTCCGGCGACACCCTCGCGCTGACAAGCGCGCCGGGGGCAAAGGGACGTCAGCGGGCGAGGGACTTGGCGTCGCCCATGACGATCGCCGGGTGCTGGGCGGGATCCAGCGTGCGCAGCAGTTCCTTCATGTGCTCCTGAGCCAGACCCACGCAGCCGTGCGTGGGGCCCCCGTGGTCGACGTGCAGCCAGATGCCGCCGCCCTTGCCCGCGCCGAGCGGGCGGGTCCAGTCGAGGGGTGAAGTGCCGGGCTCGTGGTTGTAGTTGATGGCGACGACGTAGTCGAAGGAGCCGGCCAGTGACTCCCCCTCGAAGCCCGTGCCGGCGATGGTGAACCCGACCGACCGGTCGTAGGGCAGCTTGGCACCGGGGTCGGGCCGGAGTCCGCCCGCGTCGGTGAGGGTGAACACGCCGACGGGCGAGCGGAGATCACCGGCGTGATGGTCGTCCGTCCAGCCCTTGAGGGCGTTGTGGGCCGGCCAGGTCGCTCCCGGCTCCCAGCCCGCGCTCGTACGCCGGTACAGCACCACCTGTGACACCGGGGAGTCCTTGCCCCGTCCGGTGACCAGGACGACCTGCCGCGCGTTCCCGGGTATCCCGGCCAGCGTCGCGGGGCCGACACCCGGCAGCCGCGCCGGTACGACCGGCGCGGCGGACTCCGCGCTGTCCGGTGCGGGCCGCCCGGGCCTGGCCTGCGTCGTAGCGGGAGCGCCGACGGACCGTTCGGCGCCGGCGCTTCCGCATCCGGTGAGCGTGACGGACAGGACCAGAGCCCCGGCGGCGATCAACGGTGTACGCAGACGCTGTCGGGGGGAGGCCGGGCGACGGGTGGAGGAAGCCATGATCGTCAGCCTGGGGGTGACTTGTGAGGAACTGGTCAGGTCAGGTCAGGTCAGGTGCGGTCGTCTCCGCTCCGCGGACCGTTTCAGCTTCGGGGACGGAACATTTCCCCCGGGTAGGGTGACGGAAATGGAGATCCGCCAAGCGACGGTCGGCGCCGCCCCGCCCGAACCCGTACGGGACGCCGCGAATACACCGGCTCCACCGCCGCCGTCGGTCGAAGCCGGGGCGCTCGGCGACGCCGACTGAACCGCCCGAAGGCCACTCCCCCAAGCAGCCCCGCACGCCCACTGCCGCGCGTCGCCCCGCAATCTCCGCCACAGGAAAGAACATGCCCCTTTCTCACGCCGCAACCGCCACCGCCGCGACCACCCCCCTGACCGTCACCGCGCCCCAGCCCCCGGAGGGAGCCGCCGACATCCGGCTCATCGTCACCGACATGGACGGCACGCTCCTGGACGACGCCAAGCGCATACCCGACGGCTTGTGGTCGCTCCTGGCCGAGCTGCGCCGACGGGACGTGCTCTTCTGCCCGGCGAGCGGCCGTCAGTACGCCACCCTGGCCAAGGAGTTCGCCGACGCGGGGCAGGGCATGGTGTTCATCGCCGAGAACGGCACCTACGTCGTACGGGACGGCGTGGAGCTCAGCTCCGACCCGCTGGACCCGTCCGTCGCCGCGCGGATCGTCACCACGACACGGGGGCTGCGGGCCGAGGGCGTGGACGTCGGCGCGGTGGTCTGCGGCAAGCGGTCCGCGTACGTCGAACGGACCGACGAAGCGTTCCTGGCCGAGGCAGGGCAGTACTACACCCGGCTCCAGCCCGTCCCCGACGCGACCGCCGTCGACGACGAGATCCTCAAGGTCGCCCTCTTCGACTTCGGACCGGTGGAGCGGACCACCGCCCCGGCCCTGAGCCCCTTCACCTCGACCCACCAGGTCGTCGTCTCCGGCGAACACTGGGTCGACATCATGAACGTCACCGCCGACAAGGGCGCGGCCGTACGCCGTCTCCAGGACGACCTGGGCATCACACCCGCCCAGACGATGGTGTTCGGCGACTACCTCAACGACCTCGAAATGCTCGACACCGCCGAGTGGTCCTTCGCCATGGCCAACGCCCACCCCGCCATCATCGACCGGGCCCGCCACCTCGCCCCGTCCAACAACGAGAACGGTGTCCTCCGCACGATCACCCGCCTGCTCCACCTGCCACCCATGTGACCCGCCCGATCATCCCTCCACGACCCGCCGCGCGCCGACCTCGCTGGGGTACTCGCGGACGGTGAACGCGGCGAGGACCCAGCCGACGGCGTACGCGAGCAGGGCGGGCAGGACGGGCGCCGCGATCAGGAAGAGGATGCGGCCGGCGAGGGCCAGCCCCGTGGAACGGCGGGTCTGGTCACGCTTGCGGCCGCGGGCCTCGCTGGGGGTCGGCGGGTCCAGGAGGTCCCTGCGGTGGCCGCGGCGCTGCACCACCCAACCCCAGACCACCGCCACGCAGGAGGCGGCCACCTGCGCCCAGTCCCACACCATGCGCACGCCTGACGGCAGGTCGCCGCGGAACGACTGGTAGAGCACGAGCGCGATGTAGCAGGCGAAGGCCAGCACAGCGAACCAGAGGACCGCTCCGAAGGCACGGCGCAGCCAGTAGCGCGCGCCACGCTCGTACCAGGTGGTACCGAGCCCGGGCAGGGCCGGGATGCGGGCGGGAGTTCCGGAGGCGGGGGCTTCAGAAGATGCTCTTGATGCCATGCCAGACGTCATCCTTCAGTCGTACGAAATCGTGCCCGGTCTCCGTGAAGACATGGCCTGTGCCGTGCAGCACGCCGCCGACGACACCGTGGTCGTGGATGTCCTCGCTCCAGTGCTCGTGGAAGGCGTGGTCGATGACCCCGGTCGCGCCGACCACCACCGCACCGCCGACCCCCGCCACCACGATCACGGGTGCTTCGAAGGGCGCAGCCGCCACCAGGCCCGCCGTGATGGCCGTACCGGCGGCCAGGCCGGCCAGGTTGGCACCGCCGTCGACCGTGACGGAGTGCTGCCAGGACCAGCCCTTGTCATGGTCGTCGGAGGCTTCGAGGATTCCGCAGGCGCCGGCCGCTGCGACGTCCAGGACCGGGACCTCCTTGAGGAAGTCGGGCAGCTTGTCGAGGCTCTCGCCCGCGCGCAGCGCCGCCGCGGCGTCGGTCAGCTTGACGTTCAAGGCCCGGTCGTAGGGGAGTCTGGTGCTGCCGTGATCGGCGCGGGCGATGTCCTCTTCCAGCGAGTCGACCTTCGTCATCGCGTCGCGGTAAGCGCTCTTGGCAGGGAGGTCCTTGGGCAGTGCGCGGCCTGCCTTCTGAAAGGCCTTGCGCTCGGCGCGGAGTTCCTTCTTGGCCGCCTGCTCCTCGGCCTTGGCGTCGTCGAGCTCGGTGCGGGCCTTGGCGCCGCCCGCCCGGGCGTCCTCGGCGTCATAGGCGTACAGGCCGCGCAGGTAGTCGGCAAGGGTGATCTTGTCGCCCGGCGACACCGACGCGGTGACCTGTGCGTACAGCCCCCGCAACTTGTCCGCCGCGACCAGCCTCGCGTGCTGCGCCGTATGCAGAATCTCCGTGCGTGCCTTGTCGTACTCGCCGAACGCCGAGATCGTCTTCTGTTCGTCGGCACTCGGTGGGTCGGACGTGACGAACTGGAGCGGGGCGCCCTGGGCGCCCATGGGTACGCCCTTCTTCGCGGCGATGTGCTCGGCGTTCTGCAGGGCGGTCTCGCAGGCGGACAGCGCGCCGACGAGGGTGTCGAGGATGTCGCCCGCGTCGTGGACGAGGCCCGCGAAGGCTCCCGCCGTGAGGGCGTCCTCGCTCCAGGTGGCGCGGAAGGTCTCGGCCGCGTCGCCCTTCCAGTTCGCGTCGCCGACCAGCTCCTCGACGGCGCTGCTGAGCGGATGGACGACGTCCTCGAGCTTCTTCTTCGCGTTCTTGTACGTCTCGGCCATCGTGCGCAGTCCACCGATGTCGCCGCCGACCCAGCTGTCGCCCATCAGCCGTCCCCCACCATCAGGTCCTCGAACAGACCGTGTACGTCGATGTCGTGCCGCTGGAACGAGTCGCGGGCGTACGCCACCTTGTCGCCGTGGTCGTCCAGCCGGTCGGCGAAGCCGGTGTGCAGGGCGACGATGAGGTCGGCGACCTCCTTGATGGCGTGGTCGAGGCCGCTGTCACCGCCGCTGACGACGGGCGGGGCGACCTGGTCGTGCAGGTTCCGGTAGTGGGTGGCCTCGTCGTGGAAGGTCTTGGACATCGAGGTGAGGTCACTCAGGACCGCCTTGAAGTCGGGCGGCATCAGCGCACCTCCCGTGCGTAGGCGGCCAGGTCGGCCGACTGCCAGTTGTGGTGTCCGGGCGCGACACGCGGGTCGACGCGGACGGTGACGCCGTGCTCGCGCACTCCCTCGGCCAGCGGCCCGATCGACGTGGCGACCCACGGCTGGGCCTCGCCGAGCGCGGCCACCAGCCGGGCCGGCGTGGTGAAGGCGAGGGCCACGGTCCCGTCCGTGGGGTGCTCGAACAGCTCGTAGGCGATGAAGGGCACCCGGGTGGGGCGGCCGGACGGGTCCAGCGCGTCGACATAGCGCGGATGGGCCGGGACCAACACGGGGGTGTGGTAGGCCGGAACGCCGGGCTTCGGGGCCTGCCGTCCTTCCGCGTCCGGCCGTACGGGCGGCTCCGCCTCGGCGTAGTCGAGCAGGCGCGAACGACGCGGCTGCGGGTTCGACGGACGAGGTTCCGGGTCCGACGGACGAAGTTCCAGGTTCGACGACTTGGCCGTGGCCGGTGGCTCGGGTGACCCGGTCTCGGCGTAGTCGGATATGTGCGACCGCATCGGCGCCCCCACCGCCGTCACCTCTTCACTCTTCGCTCTTCGCTCTTCGCGCTGGACGTTTTGGCGCGCTCACCCTAACGACCGGCCCCGAGGGCAAATCCCGCTATGTCAGGCCGTCGGGCCGTGTACATGCCGAGTGCATGCCTACTGCATACCGACCGCATACCGACTGCATGCTGAACCGATACGGCCGGCTGTGACCCAGCTCTCATCTCCCCCATGCAGCAGATGAAGGGGCTCCCCCGTCGAGGAGGGGTGACAGGAAGGGAGGAGCGTGTGGATCTGGCAACCGAGTGGAAGCTGGGCGCCGAGCGCGGCGGGACCGAGTCGCTGGACATGGACTTTCCCGCTTTCGTCGCCGCCCGGTCCGCCGCCCTGTTCCGTGGCGCCCTCGTGTTGACGGGAAACCGCGAAGCCGCCGAGGACCTGCTCCAGGAAACGCTGGAACGGACCTGCCGCAAGTGGCGCACGATCGCCGCCAAGGACGCCCCCGACGCCTATGTGCGGCGGATCATGGTGAACCTGGCGAACGACCGCTGGCGAAGGTTCCGCCGCACGACCCCGCACCCCGACAGCGGCGGCGACCGGGCCGCTCCGGGGGACGAGTACGGGCGGATAGACAGCAGGGACCAGCTCGTTCGCGCTCTTCAGCAGTTGCCGATGCGTATGCGCACGGTCGTGGTCCTGCGGTACTTCCACGATCTGTCGGATGCGGAGATCGCGGCCGATCTGAAGATCTCGGCGAGTACCGTACGGTCCCAGCTCGCTCGTGGGATCGAGAAGCTGAGAAGCCAGTTCCCCGCGCTCTCCGGCCCTTCACCGCAGCGGCCCACGGAAGGAAACCGATGACTTCACACGATGCACGGCCTTCCAGCCGCACCGGTTACACATCCTTCGAAGAGGAACTGGTGAACGCCATGAACGAATTCGCGAACTCCGCCGACGCGCCGTCCGTCGACACCGTCGGCATCGTGCGCAGGACCCGCCGCAAGCGCGTCACGGCCATCGCGGGTCTCGCCGCCGCCCTGATCGTGGCCGGCGGCGGCACCGCCCTGGCCACCGTCGTCACCAACGGTTCCCACGCCGCGAAGCCCGCCGCCGCGACCACCGCGACCGGCAACGACGCCACCAACGTGCTGCTGAAGGGCAGCAAGTTCCCGCTGGAGTTCGCGGGCCTGGACCTGGACTTCGCCAAGCAACTGCTGTTGAAGGGCCGGCTCAAGCTCGGCACGGTCAGCAAGGTGGACTGCGGCAAGAACGGCAAGCCGGGCTCGGTCCACTCGGTCGACCCGCACAGCCCGAAGACCGTGTCCATCGGCGCCACCATCAACCTGGCCCTCTGCGCCGGCTGATCCGGGACACCCCGGCCACCCGGGCCACCCCGCCCCAGTCGTCGCGAGCTCCGACGACCGGGGCGGACGGAGTCAGCCCACCTCGGTGGCCGCCCGCTTCGGTACGTCCTCGTCGGACTCGTCGGACCCGGCGGACCCGGCGGACCCGGCGGACCCGTCGAACTCTTCGGACCCGTCCGCCTGATCGGGTACGAACGCGATCTCACCGTCCAACACCTTCTTCACCCGCTCCGTGTCGAGCGCGCCCTCCCAACGGGACACGACGAAGACGGCGACGCAGTTGCCGAGCAGGTTCGTGGCGACGCGCATCGAGTCCATGATGCGGTCCACGCCCAGAAGGAGGGCGACCGCTCCGACGGGGATGACCCCGAGGGCGGAGGCCGTCGCGGAGAGGGCGAGGAATGCCGAACCCGGCACACCCGCCATGCCCTTGCTGGTCAGCATGAGGACCAGGACGACGGTGATCTGCTGGCCCAGGCTCAGATCCACCCCCACCGCCTGCGCGATGAACAACGTACCGATGGACAGATAGATCGAGGCGCCGTCGAGGTTGAAGGAGTAGCCGGTGGGCAGGACCAGGCCCACGGCGTCGTCGCGGCAGCCCGCCTGGCGCAGCTTCTGCATCATGCGGGGCATGACCGTCTCGCTGGAGGCGGTACCGAGAGCGAGCAGCATCTCCTCGCGGGTGTAACGGACGAACTTCCACAGGCTGATGCCGGTGACCGCCTTCAGGGCGAGGGCCAGCAGGAGCAGAAAGATCAGCGCGGCCGCGTAACAGACGCCGATGAGCTTGCCGTAGGTGGACATGACGCCGACCCCGTACTGACCCACCAGATGGGCCGTCGCGCCGAAGACGGCGAGCGGGGCGAGCTTCATGATGAAGCCGACGACCGCGAAGACGACCTCCTGTGCCTGTTCGACGGCGGGCAGGATCGCGGGCACCTTGCCGTGGCCGAGATGCAGCACGGCCGCGCCCACCAGGCAGGCGAGGACGAGGACTTGGAGCAGGGAGTTCTCGGCGAACGCGCCGACCGCGCTGTCGGGCAGCGCGTGCAGGATGAACTCGCTGGTCGAGGGCAGCGATCCGCCGCCGGTCTTGCCGTCGACCGCCGAGGCGTCCAGCTTCGAGGGGTCGACGTTCATGCCGGTGCCGGGCGCGACGAGGTTGCCCGCGAGCAGCCCGACGAGCAGCGCGAACGAGGTCGCGACCTCGAACCAGACCAGGGCCTTGAGCCCGATCCGGCCGAAGGCCTTGAGGTCTCCGGCCCTGGTGATGCCGACGACGACCACACAGAACACCAGGGGCGCGATCATCGCCTTGATGAGGCGGACGAAGCCGTCACCGAGCGGCTGGGCGGCGGTGGCGACGTCGGGCCACAGCCTTCCGACGAGAATGCCGAGGACGAGCGCGCAGGCGACCTGCGCGAACAGTGAGGTGCGCAGCGTGCGTGCGACGCGTCGCGGCAGGGACGGTACGGACGGTGGCACGGTATTCCTCCAGAGCAACTTCTGCCATGTGGAAACTCGATTCCACATCGTGGTGGGCGTCACTATGTCGGAGTAGTGCGATCCGCAGAAGACCCTGAGCGTCACCGGCCGAGATCTTGGACGTTGCTCTAAAGCAACTGCTTCAAAGGCATCACTCCAAAGGCATCACTTCAAAGGCGCCGCTTCGAAACGGCCAAGGACAGAGGTGTGTGCCGAAGTGTCATGAACGGTCGGGACCTCGTCAGGTGAACGCCAACACCCTGGCCCGCCGCCCTCCCCCCGCGTTCGATGGAACGCGGATACCCGTGTCGACGTACGCCGAGGGGTGAGCGAACGATGGGCGAGGGAAAGCGGCGGCGGGTCGTCGTGGGGGTGAGCGGTTCGCCGGGAAGTCTGGCCGCGCTGCACCGGGGCGCGTTCGAGGCGCGCCGCACCGGCGCCGTGCTGCTGGCCGTGGGTGCCTGGGAACCGCCGCACGGCGCGCTCGCCCACCCGAGTTCGATGCTCGCGCCGCCGATGACCGAGTTCCGGCGGATGGCGGACGACCGGCTGCTCACCGCGCTCGGCACGGCCTTCGGCGCCGACGGGCCCGGGGTGCCGTGCCGGGGGCTGGTCGTGTGGGACCGGCCGGGGCGCGCCCTGGTGCGGACCGCCGACCGGATCGGCGACCTCCTGGTGATCGGCGGCGGGCGGCGCGGCCGGATGCGCCGGGCGCTGTTCCCGTCCGTCGCGCGCTACTGCCTCGCGCACGCCGCCTGCCCGGTGCTGGCCGTACCCCGCTCACCCCTGCACCGCGAACTCGCCTCCGTACGCCGCCGGGTCAGCCTGCGCCTGCCGCTCGACGCCAGTGAACTGACGGACGGCAGGTCCTGAACCGCCGTCCCGACTCAGCCGACCCGGAAGCCCGCCAAGACCGTGTCGAAGACCGGGCGGGCGGTGTCCCACTTGAGGTCCGGGGCCGAGAGGTAGATGTCGTACTCCCGGCCGCCCTCCTGCCCGAAGCCCAGGTCGATCGCGCGGAACGCCCGGACCCTGCCCTTGAAGGTGAACTCCCACACGGCCGCGGGCTTCTCCTGGAACGTGGTGCGCTGCATACGCAGTTTCCGGTACGAGGAGGGGTAGTTGAGCTTGGTGTTCGCCTCGATGTTCGTGAAGTGCGACTCGGGGTTCGCACCCGCCGGCTCGACCATGCCGATCGTGAGGCCCACGAGACCCGTCTCGTCGGCGTAAGTGACCTGTTCGGCCGACGCCTTGCCGCGCTTCCAGCCGTCCGGGACCGGGAAGGAGACGCCCAGCTTCTTTTCCGTGACCAGGTGGTAGCCCGCGGGAACGGCCGGGGGCGCGGAGGTGGCGGCGGAAGCGGCGGCTTTGTGGTGGTTGCCGCTCTTGCCGTCCCGGGTCAGGGACCACCCGCCCGCCACCGTCGCGGCCACCAGCACCACGGCCAGCGCGCTCCAGACGGCCACACGGCGCCCGCGGGCCCGGGGCGGTGCGTCTTCCCGCGCCGGTGCGACCGTCGTGGCGGTCGGCGGAGACTGTGCCGGTGTCCGTGTTGATATCGGCGCCGTCGCCGGTACCGGGCGCGTGGGCGTCAGCTGCGTCGGTACCCCCGACACGACTTCCCTCAGGACCCGCTCCACCTCCTCCGCCGACGGCCGCTCCTCCGGCTCCTTCGCGAGCAGCGCCTCGATGAGGGGTTCCAGCGGGCCGGCCTGCTTCATGGGGTCGACCGGGTCGACGGCGATGGCGTACGCCGTCTCCACGGCCGTGGCCTTGCGGAACGGGGGCCGCCCCTCGACGGACTGGTAGAGGGTCGCCCCGAGCGCCCACAGGTCCGCGGCGGGTCCGGGCTTCTTGCCCCGCATCCGTTCGGGCGCGATGTAGTCGATCGAGCCGATGATCTCGCCGGTCTTGGTCAGCGTCGAGGTGCCGGTCGCCATGGCGATGCCGAAGTCGGTGAGGACGACGCGGCCGTCGGCGCCGAGCAGGACGTTGCCCGGCTTGACGTCACGGTGCAGCACCCCGGCGGCGTGCGCGGCCCGCAGCGCGGCGACCATGCCGAGGCCGATCCGGGCGGCATGGGTGGGCGGCACCGCGCCGCCGTCCGTGAGCAGTGCGGCGAGGGTGGTGGAGGGCACGTACTCCATGACGATGCAGGGCAGCCCCTCGTCGTCCACCACGTCGTGCACGACGACCACGTGGGGATGGGCGATACGGGCGGCGCTGCGCGCCTCGCGGCGGGTGCGTTCGTGGAGGGTGGCGAGCTCGTCGTCGGTCAGGTGCCGCTGGACATGCAGCCGCTTGACCGCGACCTCGCGGTTGAGGACCTCGTCCTCGGCACGCCACACCGTGCCCATGCCGCCACGGCCGATCTGTTCGATCAGCCGGTAGCGCCCGGCGACCAGCCGCCCCTCGTCCGCCACCGCGTGCCCCTTGCCGTTCTTTCCGGACCGCTCGCTCCGGACAGGTTCGAACCATTTCGCGTTCGATTCGTGTCGACACCATAGTCGGCGCAGGTTGCGGGCGAATCTCAGCCGTCGTTCCCCCGCTCGTCCGGGGCCGCGAGGACGAGTTGGGTCAGCGGGGTGGGGTCGCCCGTGTCCAGGGTGACCCGGTAGAGGCCGGGCGCGGGCACGGTGACACGGGCCGCGAGGTGGTCGTCGTCGCCGTACAGCCGGGCGGGTCCGGCGAAGGCCCCGCCCACCTCCTCGACCACGCAGTCCAGCCCCGCGGGACTGTCGGCGCCGCGCACCCGGACCGTCCAGGGCGTGCCCGGGGCGACGAGGTCCGGGACCTCGATGCCGACCCGTGCCCCGGCCTGCGGAGGACCGAGGTGCTCGTCCTCCTCCAGGAACGAGGTCACCGCCTCCAACGCGGCCTCCCCCTGGGCCAGCGCACCGTGCTGCAGCGCGAGGGGCACGATGGCGCGGTTCAAAGGGGATGTCGCGGACTCCTTGTGTACGGTGCCGTCGCCACCCACGTCGAAGCGGCGCGGGGCGCCGGTCTCGTCGCGCATCAGCTCGCCGTCGCTGTGCTCGCGATAGCAGTGCTCGGAGACGGTCACCACGCCCTGATGAAGCGTCAGGGACTGGAGGGTGGGCTGGCTGATGCCCACCAGCGCCCGGTGTCCGGGCAGTGCCCGCCCGCGCAGGGTGTCGTGCAGGGTCTGGGAGTCGACGGCCAGGTCCTTGTCGCCGCCCAGGTCGGCGATGTCCGTGGGGCTGAGCCGGCGGATGTTCAGGCCCTCGTCGAGACAGGGGAACGTCGGGAGCAGGTCGTGCAGACCCGGCATGGTGTACGCGAGTCTCCTGAGCCTGCCGTGCGGCAGCGGAACCGGCGCGCCCTGCCCGGTGTTGAGGATCGCGGCGGCGGCCACCGCCCCCTGGAAGGGCGTACCGAGGGTGAGCACCCCACGGGTGTCCGCCGCGAGGTCGGCGTCGGGGCCGTCGGTGAGAGCGGCGAGGGTGAGGAGTCCGCCCATGGAGTGCGCGACGAAGACGAGCCGTGCCTCCCGTTCGTCGACCCGGTGCTTGCGGGCGAGCGCGTGTGCGGGGTGGAGCCGCCACCGCTCCAGATGTTCGCGCGCCGCCTGGGCGAGGAACCGGGCGTTCGTGGCGACGGACAGCCGCCAGTCGTAGGCGAAGGGCAGCACGGCCCGAGGGTCGGCCACGCTCCGGGTGACCGTCGCGACCAGGTCGCCGTAGGGCTCGATGCCGCGCAGGAACGGACTCCAGGCGGGGGTGCTCAGCAGGCGCCGGGCCCGGATGCGGCCGAGGCGGCCCTCGCGTTCGTCGGGCGTGAGGCTCAGGGCGTGTAAGCCCCGGGGTGCCGTCCAGGCCTTCAGCAGCCATCCGGCGTTCGCGAGGCCCCACACGACGTCGCCCGACTCGGTGTCGTACAACTCGCTCCCCATGATGCCGGGAACGACGACGACGGCGTCCTGCGTCGTGTTCGGGGAGAGGCCGGGGAGGCTGTAGGGACGCTCGTCCAGGCGGCGGCCTGCGGTATTGGGCTGCGACGACTCGGTCATGGCGGGAAGAATAGAGACCATGCGAGGGCGGGCGGGCGGGCTTGTCAGGATCGGGGAGCCGGGTGACGCCGGCGATACGGGGCGGGCCACGGCGGGCCGTGCGTCGGTGAACGCCGTGACCGCCGTGGACGAGCACTCCGCGCGGCGCACCCTGTTGACCCTCGCCGTCCGTGACTACGACGACGGGGACACGGAGTTCACCGCCGGCATCGACGAACAGCTCTCCGTCGTGGCCGACTGGTGGTGCGCCCCGGGAGCACCGGAGCCCTTCACCCACGTCCCCGCGCCGGAACTGCGCGAGCGCTTCGACGTGGAGCGCTTCCTGCACGAGAGCAAGGTGCGCGAGATGCGCGGCCGCGCCCTGGTCGTCTTCATCACGGGCCACGGCCAACTGGGCGCCTCCCGCACCCACTTCCTCCAGCTGCCGAGGACCGAACCCCGGCGCCAGCTGGCCACGGCCATCCGCACCAGCGAGATCGTCGCCGCCGCCCTCGACTCCCGAGCCGAACACGTCCTGGTCGTCATCAACACCTGCTACGCGGCCGGGATCGCCGAGGAGCTGGAGAAGCTGCACCAGGAGATCCTGCCGAGCCGGCGCACCGGCGGCAGCCTGGACGTCGTCGCCACCTGCGCCCACGACCAGCTGGTCCAGGTACGGCAGTTCCCCTCGGTGATGCGCCGTGTGCTGGAGCGGCTGCGCACCACCGCCCAGATCACCACGCCCTGGCTGAGCGTCGCCCATCTGATGACGGAGTTCGAGAGCGAACTCGGCACCGACACCGAGCGGCGCAAGCACCGGCTCAAGCGGGTCCTGGACGGCGGCGGCCAGACCGCCCTGACGCCCTGTCTGCCGAACCCCGGCTACCGGCCCGTACGGGAACTGGTGGGGCCCGCGCGCCGCCAGGTCGCCACCCCGGCCGACGAGGTCGACCACTGGCTCGACCGCGCCAGCGGCCGCCCCCAGGAGACCGACCCCGGCTGGTACTTCAGCGGTCGCGAGGGACTGGGCCGCGCCATCACCGCGTTCCTCGGCCGTCCCCGCGGCGTCCTGCTGCTGACCGGGACCGCCGGCAGCGGCAAGTCGGCCGTGCTGGCGCGGGCCGTGACGTTCAGCGACCCGCTGTTCCGCGACGACCCGCGCTACGGCCCCGCGCTGCGCTCGGCCGCACCCGAGACCGTCCCGCCCGAGAACTCCGTCACCGCCGCCGTACTGGCCCGCCACCGCACCGCCTCCGACGTGCTCGGCGACCTGCTGCGCGCCCTGGAACTGCGACCGCGCCCGGCCGGGCCGAGCGACGACCCGGTGGAACTGCGCCGCGCCCAGCTGATGGCCCACCTGGACGAGCCGGGCGACCCGGTCACGCTCGTCCTCGACGGCCTGGACGAGTCCGTCGAACCCTTCCGCGTGGTCAGGGACGTACTCGCCCCGCTCACCGCCCACTGCGGCGGCGCCCCCGCCCTGCCCGGCCAGCGCCGTCCGGAGCGGCAGCGGTCCCTGCGGCTGCTGATCGGCGTACGCAGCAGCCGTCCCCGTACGGACCGCGCCGTCCCTGCCGGGCCCGCGGGGCGGGAGGTGGGGCTGCTCGGCGCGCTCCGGGAGGTCTTCCCCACGGCGTCCGTGCTGCGCACCGACGAGACGGACAGCGAGAGCGACATCGCCGACTATGTCCAGGCGCTGGTCGGCGACGAGACGTCCGGCGGCGACAGCACCCGGCAGGCGGCCGAGACCGTCGCCAAGCGGGTCTGGCCCTCGTTCCTGGACGCCCGGCTGGCCGGCGAGCAGCTGCACCACGCGTCCGACCCCGGCGCGCTGGCGGACAACCCCGACTGGCTCGAACTGCTGCAGGCGGGCACCGTCGGTCTGCTCCGGCGCGATCTGGCGCTCGTCGAGGACGAGGGGCTGCCCCCGGAGGTCGCTCTCGCGCTGCTGCGGGCCGCCGCGTTCGCGCTGGGCGCGGGCATCCCCTGGTCGGACGTGTGGCCTGCCGTCGCCGGGGCGCTGCTCGGCCGGCCCCTCGAGGAGCCGGACCGGATGATCGAGAACCTGCTGAAGAGCAGGCTCGCCGGATATCTGGCCCACGACGACGAGGACGACCGGCTGGTGTACCGGCCGGCCCACGAAGCCCTGGCCGAGCTCCTGCGGGATCCCCGCCAGGACCTGCTGGCCGGTGTCGGGGGCGACGCCGTATGAGCGACGCGGACACCCCGTACCGCGCGCCCCGGCCGGGCCGCTCCGACACGGGCGGCTCGAGGGCGTGGGCCGACGACTCGAAGGCGTGGGCCGACACGAAGGACGCGCACCGGCTCATCGCCGAGGCGCTGTCCCGGCTCGTCGCCGCGGACCCGACGATCCCGCCCCACCCGTATCTCAGCCGCCACCTGGCCCAGCACGCGGCCCGGGGCGAGGTCCTCGACGACGCCCATGTGCCGCTGGCCGTACTGCCCTGGGAGTCCAGCGCGAACGTGCGCACACTGCTGCGGCAGAGCGGCGCCGTGGGCGCCGCGCTGCGGCAGGAGTGGCTGGAGGCGTGGGCCCGCATCGAGCCGTTCATCGGCGGCGCCGGTCCGGACTCCCGGCTGACGAGCCTGCACCTGGCCCAGCACGCGGCGACCCGCCCCCGCACCCCGCTCGACACGTCCGCCGCGCGGGTGTCCGGTTCGCGCATCACGCCGCTGTGGAGCGACTGGACGGCTCAGGACAACGTACTGGCCGTCTCCGAGACCCGCCTCGAATCGCTGACCCGCACCACGACCGCCGACGGCCGCTCGCTGCTCGTCAGCGGCGACAGCCACGGCACGATCCGCATGTGGGAGCCGCACGGCGTACCGGCGATGGCGCCGCTGCACACGTACGGCGGCGCGGTCCAGCATCTGCTGCCGCTCCCGGGCGACCTGCTGCTCTCCGCGGGCACCGACGGTTCGGTGCGCGTCTGGCACCTCACCCGGGGCCAGTTGCTCGCCGAACCCGTCCACCGCCCCGGCACCTGGGTCAGCGCCCTCACACTCTTCGCGGCGAAGGACGCCCCGGAGGTCGTCCTCGTCGCCCACAGCGACGGCGCTCTCGGCGCGCTGGACCCCGTCACCTTCCGACCCGTCGACACCCCGCTGCCCGCCCTCGATCCCGCTCCGGCCCTGCTGAGCGGGGTCGGTCTGGGCGGGGCGGAGGGGATGGTGCTGGCCGTGGCCCAGGGCCGACGGGTGCGCGTCTGGGATCCCCGGCGGCCCGACGGGTACACGCACGAGCACGAGCACCAGGGGGCGGTGCGGGCCCTGGTGGACCTCGCGGCGCCGGGACGGTACGCGCTCTGCGACGACTCGGGGTACGTCGGTTTCCGGGACGCCTCGACGGGCCGGGAGACGGCCGTCGCGCCGGCTCCGCCCGCGGGGCCCGCCATCGCCCTGACCGCCCTGACCGTGGCGGGCCGGGCGGCGGTGGCGTCCGGGGGCAGCGACCACACCCTGCGGGTCTGGGACGCGCGGACGGGCGCGGCGATCGGCGGCGCCCTGGAGGGACACACCGCTCCTCCGGTGGCTCTGACCACGCTGCCGGGCACCCCGCAGGAGCTCCTCGTCTCGGCCGGCGCGGACCACACCCTGCGGCGCTGGAAGCCGGGCGGCCCGGGCGTCGGCGCCGGGCGCGCGGTCCGGCGGCCCGTCACCGCGGCGGCGCTGTCCGGTCCGGGGTCCACCGCCGGGGCGCCGCTGATCGCCGTGGCCGACGAGTCCGGTACGGCGCTGTGGGACACCGGGACCGGCCGCTCGGTCGCCCTCCCGGCGGGACACGCCACGGTCACCGCCTTCGCCTCGGCGCTCGTCCGGGGCGAGCCCCTGCTGGTGACCGCGCACAGCGACGCCGGGGTCCAGCTGTGGTCCCTGGACCGGGGAGCCCACGCCGCTCCCGCACGGCTGGCCGGACTCCTCGGCCACAGCCTGCCGGTACGGTCGATGGCCGCCTTCCCGCACGACGGACGGACCCTGCTGGTCACCGGGGGCGCCGACGGCACCGTACGTCTCTGGGACCTCGACCGGGGGTGTGTGCTGGCGTGCCGGGAGGACCATCTGCTCAGCGTCCGGGACGTCGCCGTGCTCGACACGGCACAGGGTCCGCTGATCGTCTCCGCGGGCACCGACGGGACCGTACGGCTCTGGGATCCGGCCACGCTGCGGCCCGCGGGGGCGCCGCTCCACTGCGAGCAGCGGGTCGTCAACGCCGTCGCCGCCGTGCCCGTCGACGACTCGGACCGTGCCGTCCTCGTCGCGTCCGGCGGGGAGGACGGCACGGTCCGGCTCTGGGATCCCGGCACCGGGCGGCCGGTCGGGCGGCGGCTGGACATCGGCGACGGGCCGGTGGCCGCGCTGGCGTTCTTCCGGACCGCGACCGGCCGCCCCTGCCTCGCGGCGACGGGCCCCGGCGGAACCATCCACCTGTGGGACATCGACACCGGCTCGCACCTGCTGCGGATCGTGACGGGCAGCCCGCTCGGCACCCTCGACGCCCGGCAGCCGGGCGGCCCGCACCCCAAGCACCCCGTCCTCCTCGCGGCGGGAGTCGCCGGCGTATGCGTGTTCGACGTTCGAGTGGAGGGGCGCTGATCCGGCGCCCGCCGGGCCGCCGAATGTGCGCGTGCGCCTCCCGTGTGCCCCAGCGCCCCCCTCTCGCGCCCCCGCCACGGCGTGGAAGCGGGCATCCTGGGGCGCGCGCCACGGGAGAATGATCGCCCGCATGTTCCGGCGGAACATGCGGGCGAGGGGAACGTACGGCTACGGGAACGTACGGGCTCGGAAACCTGCGGGACACAGGGATCACGCGCCTCGTGCGGACCGCGCGGCACCTTCCGCACGGCACGCGGGCCGCGCGGGCCACCCGGGCCCGGGGCCCCTCGGCCCGCCGGGCGGCGCCCCGGCAGTGCGGCAGCGGCCGCAGACCATCGGCTCAGCAGCGAGGACCAGGATGAACAACAGCCCTTCGGCGGTGACCACAGCCCACTTACCGTCCCTCGTCCCCGCTCCGGAACGCGGAGTGTGGCGGCTGGGCAAGAGGGATCACCCCAAGGAGTACAACCGGCTCGAACCCGAGACCAGCCAGGGCTCCAGCGCGGGCCGCTTCAGCCTCGCCACCTACGGAATGCTGTACTGCGCCAGCGATCCGGCCGGCTGTTACGCCGAGGCGCTCGCGCCCTTCCGCGTCCATCCCAAGCTGCGCGGGCTCATCGGCCACGAGTGGGACGAGCGGCCCAGCCACATGAGGCTCGGCCACCTGGCCTCGGGCTGGCGCGAGGACCACATCCTGGTCCGGCTCGAACCCGCCAAGGACGCCCAGTTCCTCGACGTCGACGCCGAGGCCACCCGGACCGTCCTCGCACGCGAACTCCGGGGCGAGCTGACGGCGTGGGACATCGAGCCCCCGCTCACCGACCTGCACATCCATGGGCGCGACCGCAGGCTCGCCCGGCAGATCGCGGCCTGGACGGTCGCCCAGCGCAACGACGCCGGCCACCGGCTGGCCCAGGGCATCGCCTACCGCTCCGGATACGGCGGGCGCACCTGCTGGGCCATCTTCCACGACGTCGATCTCGTCGAGGCCGAGCGGCGCCCCATCCAGCCGGAGTCCCCCGAACTGCGCGCGGTCGCGGCGGAATACGGCCTGCGTGTCTTTTGAACGGGACTCTCGGATCTTCTGAACGGGACTCGCGATCTCCTGAACGGGGCGTTCGGGTCCGCCGAACGGCGCCCGCCCCCCGGGCGTTCGGCCGCACCCGCGTCGCCCGATCGAGCGGTGCTCCGTCCCGTACCCATCGACGGCACCGGAGAAAACCCCTGGTCAAACCCCTCACGCCATTTTCGAGGTGGGATTTCACAGGGGATTGAAGGGGGGAAAACGGTGGAGTGAGAGACCCTCCGACGGGTAGACTTCCCTCAACACAACTGAGGAGACGCCATGTTGACACCCCGTCTGTCACCCCTCGCGCCATCCCGCGTCTTACCCGTTTCATGACCGCCACGAAGCGAGGAATCATGCAGCCACTGCGAGAGTCCGCGGCCAAGACGGTCACCACGAGCGTCACCGACAAGGTCACCGAGACCACCGCGCACGCCAACACGGTCCAGAAGTCGATCGCCGACATAGCGCGCTTCCTCCAGGACAACTTCGGGCAGAAACTCACCGCGTTCATCGCCGGTATCGAGGACCCGAAGCAGGTCGGCAAGTGGTCCAGCGCCCAGAACAGCCCGAGAATCGACTCCGAGCTGCGCCTGCGGGCGGCCTACCAGGTCTTCCAGATCATCGAGCTCCAGGAGAACTGCCACACGGCACGCGCCTGGATGATCGGCATGAATCCGCAGCTGGAGGACGACTCACCGCTGCAGGCCATCGCCGAGGACCGGCACAAGGACGTCATGGCGGCGGCCCGCTCGTACGTCAAGGGCGATCTCTGACGCACCCCACGGGCTTGCTTGCATATGCAAGGATCTCGCGCCTATCTTGGCGCGCATGCAGTCCTACACCATCGGTCAGGCGGCCCGGCTGCTCGGCGTGAGCCCGGACACCGCACGACGGTGGGCGGACGCCGGGCGGGTGGCGACGCACCGGGACGAGGGCGGGCGGCGGCTGATCGACGGGCGGGATCTGGCCGCGTTCTCCGTCGAGCTCGCCAAGGGCGGCAGCGGTGAGGAGGACGCCTCCTACACCTCTGTGCGCAACGCGTTCCCGGGCATCGTCACCGCCGTGAAGCTCGGCGACGTGGCCGCCCAGGTGGAGATCCAGGCCGGACCGCACCGGCTGGTCTCCCTGCTGACCCGGGAGGCCGTCGAGGAACTCGGCCTCGAGGTCGGCATGGAGGCCACCGCCCGCGTGAAGTCGACGAACGTGCACATCGACCGGGTCTAGTCTCCTGAGTCAGGAGACTAGGGCCTGTCCTTCGAATCAGGCCCTCGGGCGGCGGCCTCGACGGCCGTCGGTCTACCCGCTCATCGGGTGACGGAGTACGAGTGCGCCCCCGTCCCCGCCAGCGCACCCCCGTCGACGATCAGGTACTCGTCGCGGATCGGGGTCCCGTCGAGCCACGACTCCAGGATCTCCCGGGTGCCCGCCGCGTAACGGGCCTGCGCGGACAGCGACGAACCCGAGATGTGCGGGGTCATGCCGTGGTGCGGCATGGTGCGCCAGGGGTGGTCGGCCGGGGCGGGCTGCGGATACCAGACGTCACCCGCGTACCCCGCCAACTGCCCGCCGCGCAGGGCCCGTTCGACGGCGTCCCGGTCCACGATCCGGGCCCGCGCCGTGTTGATGAGATAGGCACCGCGCTTCATCGTGGCGAGCAACTCGTCGCCGAACAGGCCCTCCGTCTCCGGGTGCAGCGGCGCGTTGATGGTGACGACGTCGCAGTGCGGCGCCATCTCGGCGGCCGTGGCGTGGAAGGTCAGCCCGAGCTCCCGCTCCACCTCCGCCGGCAGCCGGTGCCGGTCCGTGTAGTGCAGCTTCACGTCGAAGGGCGCGAGGCGGCGCAGCACCGCGAGCCCGATGCGCCCGGCGGCGACCGTACCGACGTGCATGCCCTCCAGGTCGTACGAACGGGCCACGCAGTCCGCGATGTTCCAGCCGCCGTCCAGGACGACCTGGTGGGAGGGGAGATAGTTGCGGACGAGGGAGAGCGTCATCATCACCACGTGTTCGGCGACGCTGATGCTGTTGCAGTACGTCACCTCGGCGACCGTGACACCGTGCGCGATGGCCGCGTCGAGGTCGACGTGGTCGGAGCCGATGCCCGCCGTGATCGCCAGCTTCAGGTTCTTCGCGGCGGCGATCCGCTCGGGGGTCAGATAGGCGGGCCAGAACGGCTGCGAGATGACGACGTCCGCGTCCGGCAGCTCCCGGTCGAAGACCGAGCCAACGCCGCCGCGCACCTCCTTGTCGGAGGTGACCACCAGGGTGTGCCCGCGCTCCTCCAGGAAGCGGCGCAGACCGAGTTCGCCGCTCACGCTGCCGAGAAGGTGGCCGGGGGTGAAGTCGGTCGCCTTCGGGGTGGGCGCGCTCTGGCCGCCGGGATAGTGGTCGATGACGGGGAGATCGTCCCGGGCGTACGTGGTGGGGTATCCGTCGGTCGGGTCGTCGTACAGCACGCAGAGCACCTTGGCCATGACGCGGCTCTCCTCAACTCCGTTGATCGTGGGCTCCGTCGAACGGACGGTGCTGTCACGATCCTCGGAGCCGATCGCGCTGGTCAAAGCGAACGTCGCTATGCCCGGATAGACGGCGGCTATCAACAGGCCCTCAACCGCGCCCGCCCAGATAGGTGTGGAGCAGAGCGTCCAGCGCGTCCCTCACCCCCGCCTCGCGCGCCACCTTCAACAGCGCCTCCGCCAGAACGGACGGAGGATCGTCCCGCGCCACGACCAGCCCCACCCTCGGCCCGTGCGCGGGCCCCTCCAGCGGCACCACCCGCATCCCCTCCGGCACCCCGAACATGTGCAGCCAGGCATGGGAGATCACGCTGGACCAGCGGCCGCTGGGCAGATGCGCGTACAGCCCGGCGACACTGTCCGACTCGATCGCCGGGGTCGCCTTCGCGCCGTCCGCCGCGAAGCACTCGTCGATGATCCGCCGGTTGCGCATCCGGGGACTCAGCAGGCACAGGGGCAGGGCGGCCGCGTGCGCCCAGCGGGCGGTCGTCGCCGCGCCGAGCGGACCGGTCACCGGGGTGAGGAGCACATACCGCTCCTCGTACAGCGGGAAGCGGCGTACGTGACGAAGCTCTGCGTCGTCCAGATACGTCATCGCCGCGTCGAGCTCGAACTCGGCGAGCCCGTGGGTGATCTCGGCCGACGACAGGGACTCCAGGCGGACGCGGGCCCCCGGGTGGCGTTCGCAGAACGGGGTGGTGAGGAGGGAGGCGGCGGGCAGCGCGGTGGGGACGATACCCAGGCGCAGGGTGCCGGTGAGGCCGCCGCGCAGCGCCGACAACTCCTGGTGCAGGGCGTCGCGCTCGGCGAGGATGCGGTGCGCCCAGGCGAGTACCACCTCCCCCTCCGGGGTCAGCCCCTCGTACCGTCTGCCCCGGCGCACGATCGGCACGTCCAGCTCGTGTTCGAGACGGCGGATCGCGGCGGACAGCGAGGGCTGCGAGACGAAGCAGGCGGCCGCCGCACGGGCGAAGTGCCGCTCCCTGGCCAGCGCGACCAGGTACTCCAGCTGACGCAGCAGCATCCACGACCTCCCCGGCGGGCCAGGCTCGCAGGCGCCCCCGCGCCACGTCCATGCCCTCGGCGGCTAGGGCCTGTCGTCACATTCCCGTCGTCCGCCCGGAGGGCGGGCCCTGCGGGGTCAGGTGCGTGCTCTCGGCGTGCCGGGCGCAGGCCCTCGTACTGGATGTACTTGGGTCTGTGCCCGGTGCGGCGAGAGGGCGTGCATGGCGTCGCGGGGCAGACGGGAATGTGACGACAGGGCCTAGGTCCACGACGGGTAGCGCCCGTCCACGCGGATCGCGTTGATGCCGCTGATGTGCCGGGCGCCGCAGCGGTCCTGGGGCAGTACGAGCTGGGGGCCCGCCCGGTCCAGCGGGGTGTCGTCGATGCCGACCGCGAGGAGGACCGGGGCGTGCCCGAAGTCCGGGTCGATCTCGGCCCAGGTGAGGAGCGCGTGATGGCCGTCCGCCCCGGCCACCGCGATGAGGAAGCGCAGCCGGTCCTTGCGGCGGGCGGGGTCGAAGCCCGGTCCGGCGTCGTGCAGGACGTCGTGCAGCAGGGGCCCCTCGAAGCGGTGGTGCTGTACGCCGCTGGTGGCGCACTCGAAGCTGACCCGGGCCCGGTGCTGGGGCCAGGCCAACAGGTCGGGCACGGTCAGCCGGACCGGACGGGCGAGGTCGCCGGTCAGGGCGACCGACGCGAGCGAGTGAGCGGGCGACTGCGTCAGGGACTGGCCCACTGGGCACCACCTCCCGAATGTCCGTACCCAGGAGGCGGTCCCGTACAAACGCACATGCGTACACCCAGGCAACGATCGTGCAGCTCATGCGATGTGACAGGAGACTTCCGGCTTGCATCTGCGGAAGTATGATCGGTGTAAGCATGCCTGAGGCTTCTGAGGGAGTAGACCCGTGATGACCCGATCCACGCGCCGGACCCGCACCCGCACTCTGCGTGTGGCCGGCGTCGGCGCCGCCGCGCTGCTGGCCCTGAGTGCCTGCTCGTCCTCCGACTCCGACTCCTCCTCCAACTCCTCCCCGAAGTCGGACACCTCGGCCTCCTCCTCGGCGAAGCTCTCCGGCACGGTGACCGTGTTCGCCGCCGCTTCGCTCAAGGAGAGCTTCACGACCCTGGGCAAGGAGTTCGAGAAGGCCAACCCGGGCACGAAGGTCACCTTCAACTTCGCCGGCAGCGACGCGCTCGCCGCCAGCATCACCGGGGGCGCCCCGGCCGACGTGTTCGCCGCGGCCAGCCCCAAGACGATGGCGATCGTGACGGACAAGAAGGACGCCGCGACCACGCCCGCGACCTTCGTGCGCAACCAGCTGGAGATCGCGACCCTGCCCGGCAACCCCGACAAGGTCGCCTCCCTGAAGGACCTCACCAAGTCCGGCCTCAAGGTCGTGCTCTGCGACAAGACGGTGCCGTGCGGCGCCGCCGCGCAGAAGGCGCTGGACGCGAGCAAGCTGAAGCTCACCCCGGTCTCCTACGAACAGGACGTCAAGAGCGCCCTGACGAAGGTGGAGCTGAAGGAGGCCGACGCCGCCGTCGTCTACAAGACCGACGTGAAGGCGGCGGGTGACAAGGTGGAGGGCGTGGAGTTCCCCGAGTCGGCCAAGGCCGTCAACGAATACCCCATCGCCCTGCTCAAGGACGCGCCCAACGCGGAGGCGGCGAAGGCGTTCATCGCGCTCGTGCAGTCCGCCGAGGGCCAGAAGGTCCTCACCGCCGCGGGATTCCTGCAGCCGTGACCGAACTGGACGCCTCCGACGCCGCGGCCGACACCCTCACCGGTGGGCCGCGGCGCCGGCGCGTCCGGACGGGCCGACGGGCGGCCGGGATTCCGCTCCCCCTCCTCCTCCCCGCCCTGGTCGGCCTGGCCTTCCTCCTGCTCCCCCTGATCGCCCTGCTCGTACGGGCCCCCTGGCGGGACCTCCCGAACCAGCTGACCAGTACGGCGGTCTGGCAGGCGCTCCAGCTGTCCCTGGTCTGCGCCACGGCGGCGACCGGGGTGAGCCTGGTGCTGGGCGTGCCACTGGCCTGGCTCCTCGCCCGTACGGACTTCCCCGGGCGGGGCTTCGTGCGGGCCCTGGTGACGCTGCCCCTCGTGCTGCCTCCGGTGGTGGGCGGTGTGGCGCTGCTGCTGGCGCTCGGGCGCAACGGCGTCGTCGGGCAGTGGCTGGACTCGTGGTTCGGGATCACGCTGCCGTTCACCACGGCGGGCGTCGTGGTCGCGGAGGCGTTCGTGGCGATGCCGTTCCTGGTCATCAGCGTGGAGGGCACGCTACGGGCAGCCGATCCGCGCTACGAGGAGGCCGCCGCGACGCTCGGCGCCTCCCGGTTCACCGCGTTCCGCCGGGTCACCCTGCCGTTGATCGCGCCCGGGATCGCCGCCGGTGCCGTACTGGCATGGGCACGCGCCCTGGGCGAGTTCGGGGCGACGATCACCTTCGCCGGCAACTTCCCCGGCCGCACCCAGACCATGCCGCTCGCCGTCTACCTGGCCCTCCAGAACGACCCGGCCGCCGCGATCGCCCTGAGCCTGGTCCTGCTGGCGGTGTCGATCGCGGTCCTGGCGGGCCTCAGGGACCGCTGGACGGCGGCGCCGTCATGACGGACCCGACGCTCCCCCTGGGCAAGCCCCCCGCTTCCGACAAAGGGCTCGACGCCCACCTGGTCGTCCACCGCGACGCCTTCCGTCTCGACATCGCCCTGGCCGCCGCGCCCGGTGACGTCGTCGCGCTGCTCGGGCCGAACGGGGCGGGCAAGAGCACCGCGCTGCGGGCGCTGGCGGGGCTCACCCCGTTGTCCGACGGCGGCCGGATCCGGCTGGACGGCGCGGACCTGGGGCGTACGCCGCCCGAGGCCCGTCCGGTCGGCGTCGTCTTCCAGGACTATCTGCTCTTCCCGCACCTGTCCGCCCTGGACAACGTGGCGTTCGGGCCGCGCTGCCAGGGCGTACCGAAAGCGGTGGCGCGGGAGCGGGCCGCCGAGTGGCTGGACAGGATGGGGCTGGCCGAGCACGCGGCCGCCAAGCCGCGCCGGCTGTCCGGCGGACAGGCACAGCGCGTCGCGCTCGCCCGCGCACTGGCCACCCACCCCCGGCTGCTCCTGCTGGACGAGCCGCTCGCCGCGCTCGACGCCCGCACCCGCCTCGACGTGCGCTCCCAACTCCGGCGCCATCTAAGCGACTTCGAGGCCGTCGCCGTACTCGTGACGCACGACCCGCTGGACGCGATGGTGCTCGCCGACCGGCTGGTGGTCGTCGAGCACGGCCGGGTGGTCCAGGAGGGGACGCCGTCGGACATCGCCCGCCATCCACGCACGGACTACATCGCCCAGCTCGTCGGCCTCAACCTCTACCGGGGCGCGGCCGAGGGCCACACCGTACGACTGGACACGGGTCCGGCGATCACCACGACCGAGGATCTGGCCGGTCCCGTCCTCGTGGCGTTCCCGCCCAGCGCCGTCACGCTGTACCGCGACCGTCCGACCGGCTCCAGCGCGCGCAACGTGTGGCGGTGCGAGGTCGCGGGCCTGGAGACGCACGGCGACCAGATCCGCGCGGACCTCACCGGAGAACTAGCGCTCGCCGCGGACCTGACGACGGTCGCCGCGGCCGAGCTCGACCTGCACACCGGGGCGCCGGTCTGGGCGACGGTGAAGGCCGCCCAGACGCACGCGTATCCGGCCTGACGAGGAGTGACCAGGTGGGATCACTCCTTCTGGTCACTCCTTCGGGTCACTCCGCCTTGGGTACCGCGTCCGCGCGGACCATCACGCAGTCGAACTCGACGACCCGGCCGGTGCTCTCCTCACGCGTCACCGGGTACATCCCCGAGATCTCGAACCCGCTGCCCTCGTACGTGGCGATCGACTCGCTCATCCGGGGGCTGCCCTCGTAGAGCCGCAGGGCCGCGACCTCCGACTGCATGCCCACGAAGTCCGCGATCCGCTCCCCGGCCCCCGCGAACACCTCCAGGTCGTAGCCCTGGGTGTCCATCTTCAGATACGGCCGGGGGTCGGCGATGCCGTCGAGCGCCTTCTCCAGCATCCCGTCGAGGCGCCGGATCTCGATCTCCTCGGTGTTGGTCTTCGCGAACCGGAGGTAGCGGTCCTTGCCGTAGTCGCTCGGCGGGAGAAGGGAGTTCATGGTGTTCCAGCCCACGTGGATGGACTGGGCGGAGTCCTCACGGCCGAGCCCGACGTTGTACACCCACCAGTCGTCGTCCTTCTTGGCGGCGCGCTCCAGCTTCTCGAAGGCGTCCTTGGTGGGTTCGAAGGAGACGATCCGGCCGGTGTAGCCGAGCTTGCGCAGCCGCCGCCCGTACTGGCCGGAGTTGGCGCCCACGTCGAAGACACAGTTGACCTGGTACTTCTCCAGCAGGGCCGTAACGTGCTGGGTGCACAGATACTCGGCGGCGGCCAGCTGGAAACGGCGTTCGTCGGCCGCCGAGGCCGTCTCGTCGACCAGCAGCCGCCCACCGGACTCACCGAAGGAGACACTGCCCCAGACGTCTCCCGGCGACGAGGGCTCCCGGGCGACCACCCACATGTCCGCCTTGGCCTCCGCGCCCACCGGTGTGACCACGTACTGTCCGCTGCCGCGGGCGATCAGATCGGCGGCGCGCCCCACGGGGACGCGGGTACGTTTGCCGCGCCGGTAGACCACCGCCGCACCCGAACCGAGATCAAGAACCCGCACCCCGATCCGGGGCAGCAGACCGAGCATTGTTCTGTAGAGGGTCGGCATCCCCACACCCTTTCAGACTCCTGTGAGACACGGGAGTGGTCGGAGAACTTTCGAGAGGAAGGACGGCGAGTGAACACGAGCACCGATCCGGAGAAACCGGCGACGGCCGCCGCACTGGGCATGCGAAGGCATCCCGAGGGCGGCTGGTTCGTGGAGACGTGGCGGGCGGCGCGGGACTTCCACCCCGAGGGCTACCCGGGTCCCCGGGCCGCCGCCACCGCCATCTACTTCCTGCTGTCCCCCGGGGAGACCAGCGCCTGGCACACGGTCCGCTCCGACGAACTGTGGCTGTGGCACCGCGGCGGCCCCCTCGACCTCCTCCTCGGCGGCGACGGCGAAGCCCCGGACGCGGAGCCGACGGTCCTGCGTCTGGGCCCCGCCCTGGAAAGCGGTGAACGCCCGCAGGCCCTGGTCCCCGGCCACGTCTGGCAGTCCGCCCGGCCGGCCGGTGACCAAGAGGTCCTGGTCAGCTGCGTGGTGGCCCCCGGCTTCGACTACGCGGACTTCCGCCTCCTCGGCAACGGGCCGTGAACCGACGGCAACCCTGCCGTGAACCACCAGCAACTCTGTACATCCTTGGCGGCTTTGTGACCTCCGCCCCTGGTTGCCGATCGCCGGGGGCGGGCATCACCCGGGGGCAGGGCCGTCCGCGCACCGTTTCGCGCGGGTCCCGGCCGGCGGGGGTCCGGTCGCCGGGTAGCGGTTGTCCTGGGAGGGGAAGTGAGGTTGTCATGCGTGCGCAGCAGCGCGCCGTCCGACTGACCGCCCGCGTGGAGTACACACTGCCGCGCGCGGCCGTTTCGGCAGGCAGGGCCCGCAGGTTGACCTCGGCGTTCCTGACCCGTCCCCGTCCGCGGACGGCGGCGCCGACCGCCGACCAGGTCGACGACGCCACGCTCATCGCTTCGGAGCTCGTCGCCAACGCCGTCCGGCACGGCCGTACCGGCTGCCGGCTGCGGCTCCAGCTGGGACACGGCGGCGAGGTGACCGTCGAGGTCCATGACGACAGCCCCGGCCGCCCCCGGGTCGGCCTGGTGGACGCCGACGCCGAAAGCGGCCGCGGCCTCGCGATGGTCCAGCAGCTCGCCCACCGCCTGGAAGTCGTCAACACGGGCGTCGGCGGCAAGACCGTCCGGGCGATCCTGGCGGTGTAGCCCCGCCCCGCCTCACCCGGGAGAGTGACCCGGGGCGGACCGTCCAGCGGAGTCGACCGGTGGAGAGCCCGCCCACAGGTAGAGACAAGCATGCGCTTCTCTCCTGACGGGCCCCACGGGCCCCGTGAGCCCCGTGAGCCCCACGTGCCGCAACCGCCACGCGAGCCACGCACTCCGCGCACGCCGCGCGAGCCGCGCAAGAAGATCTGGGTGACGGCGGTCGCGGCCACGACGGCGCTGGCGGGCGCCCTGACGGCCCTCCTGCTCGTGCTCTCCGGCAACGGAGACACGTCCCCGCACCCGGTCTCGGCGGACGAGGCCCAGCGCATGGCACTGGCCCGGTTCCGCGCCTACGAGGCGAGTCCTTCGGAGGTGACGGTCCGGCTGCCCGCGGCGGAGACGGGGGACGGGACGATCACGGTGCGTGCGGTGGTCGACCACCATGTGCGCCGGGCCGTGGGCGCGTACGAGATCGTCGACGACACCCGGACCGTGCAGGGCCTGCTCGCCTGGGACCTGGAGGGCCTCGCCGTGGCCCGCCCGTCGGCTGCCGCGCGCGGCGCCGAGCCCGGCCGGACGACGGCCAGGCCCCCCGCCCCGGACATCGTGACGACCGCCGCGGGGGCCGTCCGCAGGGCCGGCACCCTCAAGCGCGAGGAGTGGACCCGCCGCCCCTACTCCACGGCGCCCCTGGACCGAGCCCTGCGCCTGGTGCTCTCCGTGGCCGCGGACCGGCCCGACAACGCGGAACTCCTCGCCCGTTCAGGTCCGTTGTGGCTGCGCGACGAACGCCTGGACGGCCACGGTTACGGTGTCTTCTCCGGCCCGCGCCCTGGCCCGAGCGCCTCCGGGAGCCCAGCCGACGACTCCACCCTCACCTACTGGATCGACACCGACGGCAATCTCCGCCGCGTCACGGCCCGGATGTCGCCGGGCCACTACGCGACGGTGGACTTCGTGGCGACGAGGGTACGGACGGACGTCCCCGGCGCCCCGTGGATGAAGGGCTGAGGAGAAAAAACGGGGATGCTGGGCCGGACGGGGTGTTACGCGGTCTCGGCCCAGCTGGGGACGGCGGAGCGGGCCGGGGTGACGGCCGGGCGGCAGACGAAGCCCAGACGGGTGAGCGCGCGGGCGACCTCGACCTCGGTGAAGTCGCGGCGGTCCTGCTTGGTGATGACCTCCCCGACCTGCTTGACGGGGTAGGTGTGCGGGCCGATGACCACGGACGCGCTGGTGACGGGTTCGGGCTCGCGGCCCGCCATCGAGTGCTCGACCTCACTCTTGATGAGGTCGAAGGGGAAACGGGCGATCACACAACGCATGGTGTCTCCGCGGGATGAAGTTTCACGGCGCCGGAAGGTGGGCACGGCAGACCGGAAAGTGGGCACAGCTGCCAGAAAATTCGCCGGAAATTCAATCCGGAACGACCGGGAACGGCCGGTGCTGAACCGGGGCCGACCCGGACGGAAGAAAAAAGCAGGTGGCCGGGGCCCGCACCTCATGGTGCAGGTCCCGGCCACCTGTAAGCGTCGGCCGACTCAGAAGTCAGGCGTCAGCAGGTCCCGGACTAGGCGGGGACGATGTTCTCCGCCTGCGGGCCCTTCTGGCCCTGCGTGACGTCGAAGGTCACCTTCTGGCCTTCCTGGAGCTCACGGAAGCCCTGGGTGGCGATGTTCGAGTAGTGGGCGAAGACGTCGGCGCCGCCGCCGTCCTGCTCGATGAAGCCGAAGCCCTTTTCCGCGTTGAACCACTTCACGGTGCCAGTAGCCATGTCAAATCTCCTTCGGGGCAAAGCTCGAGGACCCACACTGTGCGGGTCCGCGTCGCCGCAATGATTGCCCCATCCGGAAAAACTCCCGGATAATTCAGAAGCGACCGACCGGTACGGACCGGAAAGTACGCTCCAAGACTTTGGGAACCACAACTGCAACTGATATCGACACTAGCACGTGCAGCTCCCGAAGGGCGGCGCACTATCTCACCCCACCCCGGGGAATAAAAAAACCGCCCGGACGGCGGCTCATTTTCTACCACGGCCATGACAGATATGTGCCCGCAGGACCTCGCCGGGGCGGTCCTGCGGGCAGCGGCGGGATGATCGGCCGGGCCGCTCACCCGGACAGCCCGGTACGGCTGGCGGGCCGCCGGGCCCGGTGGTGGCGTGGGAGGGACACTCGCGCGTCCGCCCCCCAGGAGGCCTCCGCCATGCAGGTTCCGAACGGTCCTACCGGTCCGTACCGTCTCCTCGTCCGCGCCCTGACCGCGGGCCTCCTGGTGTCGGCGTCCGCGTGCTCGTTGCACGGCATCGTGAGGCCCGCGGAAGCGCCGTCCGTCGTGCCCGACTCCGCCACCCCCTCCCTCACCGACGCCCAGGCCTCGGCCGCGCTGATCACCCAGGGCGAGCTGGGCGGTCGCTGGTCCGCGACGCAGGGCGGGGCGACCTGGCGGGACGGGCTCCTCAAAACCAGGACGGACACGCCGGACTGTCAGCGACTGCTCGACGGTCTGTACGCCGAGGATCTGCTGGGCGAGCCGACGGGAGCCCGGGCCGTCGTGGGCCTCGACGAGAGCGGCAACGCGGCGCAGCTGCGCTACCAGGTCGCCGCGTACGCCGCTCCTTCGGAGGTGGACGCCAAGCTGGCCTGGCTGCGGACGCTGCCCGCGAAGTGCGCGCAGTTCACGTCCACGGACGTGCGGGGTGGGCGGCTCAACGTGACGGTCGTGCCGACGGTGTTGCCCGGGGTGGGCGATGCGCGGGAGGGGCTGCGGCTGACGATGAGCGGTGCGTCGTCCGGCGACCGTGGTGACGGTTCCGGCGGGGCGCCGATGCTGACGCTGGACTTCGCCGCCGTGCGGGTCGGGGACCGGGCGGTCTCCCTCACCAACGGCGGGCTCGGCGGGGCGGCGCAGGACTCCACCCAGCAGGCCGTCCAGGTCGGTACGCAGCGGCTCCAGGACGTCCTGGCGGGCCGCCCCCCGGCCACCGCGCCGACCGTTCCCACCACCGCGCCGGTCGTCCCCACCACCGCACCGGCCGTCCCCACCGCGCCAGCCATTCCCACCACCGCACCGGCCGTCCCCACCACCGCGCCGACCGGCCCCCTCACCGACGCGCCCACCGAACCCCTCACCGAGAGCCCCGCCGACACCGACGACAACACCGCCGCTGACACCACCGACACCACCGACACCACCGATGCCGCCCAGGAGGGCTGACCCCCGAGGACCGGAAGGCCTCGCGGCGGCGGTCAGACCAGCCGGTCGACCGCGTCCTTCGCCTCCTTGAGGCCCGCGCCCGTGACCTCCCGGTACGCCTTGATCGCCTGGATCTTCTTGCCGTCGCGCGCGAGCGCGGCGACCTGTTCGAGCTCCGGGTCGACCTCCGTCAGACCCAGGTGGTCGAGGATCCGGTCGAGCTTCTTCTCGACGCGGGCGACCCTGCGGTCGTTGCGGCTCAGTCTGCCTTCGAGGCCCGTGTAGCACGCGAAGACGATCATGGCGAGGACGAAGAAGCCGAGTATTCCCATGGAGTCACATCCTAGGGAAGACCCGCCGTCACCGACGGCGCTGTGGGCACCGACGGCACGGGCGTAACAACGGTCCGATCGGGATAGGTCGCGGCGCCGCCGGTGCCGCCCGGCAGGACCGTGCCCTCGGTCGCCGACGGCGACAGGTCCGTCGCCGGGGTCGGGGTGGTAGCGCCCCTGATCTCGACCACCGCGCCCGGCGCCAACTTCTTGTACAGCCACACCGCGTCCGCGCGGCGCAGGCCGATCCAGCCGGTCGTGACGTCGTAGGTCCCGGGGGCCTTCTCGTCGCTCGTGAGGGTTCCGATGAAATTCGTCGTCCCGTCGGCGGCACGCAGACCGATCACCCAGGCCACTTTCTCCATGTACTTGCCCGCGAACAAGGACAGTGCCCTGGCGCTGTCCTTCGTGACGACCGTCATCCGTCCCGTGGCCGTTGGGTAGCGGACGGAGCCGGAGGAGATCGGCAGGTCGCGGCCCGCGACCGTCAGCATGCGCCGCGAGAGGTCGACGGTGGCATCGGGCGCGGCCGGGGAGGGGGTGCTGGGCGGGGCGGTGGGGCTCGCGGCCGGGGAGGGGCGGTCCTCGCGGTCACCGCCGGTCAGGTTCAGGGCCACGACCAGGGCCAGGCTCGCGGCGGCGCAGGCACCGGTCACGGCGGTCCATCGAAAACGCCGGCGCCTGCGGCGTACGGCCCGCAGCCGGATCTCGGCACCGGACACCGCCGGGAGAGTCTCGGCGTCCTGGGCCAACTCGCGCAGGCCGGAGGCGAGTTCATCGGACACGGTCGTCCTCCCTCTTCCCCTCGTCCGTTGGATTCAGCGAGCGCGCGGAGCGCGGCGAGTCCGGGGAGTCCGCGAAGCCCGCGGACGGCTTCCCCCTGTCCGCGCGCTTCTTGCCCCTGTCGGTGGTCTCCCACTCGTCCGCCGTCGCCAGCGTCTGCGCCAGCGCCGCCCGGCCGCGGGACAGCCGGGCCTTGACCGTGCCCACGGGGGCACCGGTTTCGGAGGCTACCTGCTCGACACTGAGGTCGCACAGATGGTGCAGGACCAGCGCCATCCGCTGTGCCTCGGGCAGCGTGCGCAACGCGGCGACCAGCGCGGTGCGCTCGGGGTCGGGGCCCGGCGTGTGCTCGGGCGGCGGGGTGCGGCGGACGAGTTCCAGCCAGCGGCGCGCGCGGCGCCAGCGGCTCACCGCGAGCCGCATCGCCACGGTCCGTATCCACGCCTCCGGCGCCCCTTCGGCGAGGAAATCCCGCCGCCGGTCCCAGGCACGGACGAACGCCTCCTGGACGACGTCCTGCGCCTCGCCGTGATCCCCGGTGAACGCGTACAACTGACCGGTCAGCCGAGGGAACGCGGCGGCGTAGAACGCGTCGAACTCTTCCTCGGTCATGCCCCCCGTCTCTTCCTCGGTCGTGCCCCCGCCGGAGACTTCGGAATTTCCACCGCCCCGTGCAACCCGGCGGTCCGTGCCGTGCGTACAGGTCCCGTACGCCGCACATCGAAACACACCGCAGGGGGATCAGGATGACCAGGAGAGCCAGGAGCCGTCGTATCGCGACCGGTTGGACGGCGGCCGCCGTGTGCGCGCTCGCGCTCGTGGGCTGCTCGAAGGGGGCGGTGACGGGGAACGCGGGCACCGAGGTGGACACGGCGACGAAGCCGGGTACAACAACCGGTCAGAAGCCGACCGCCCAGCCCGTCAAGGCCAAACCCCTCGCGAAGCTGACCGGCGCGCACATCAACATCGCCGACGGTCAGACCGTGGGCGTCGGCATGCCGATATCCGTCACCTTCGACCACGCGATACCGACCGGTGAACGGGCCGAGGTGGAACGGCAGTTGAAGGTCGACGCCGATGTCGAGGGCTCCTGGAGCTGGGTGAAGGACCGCAATCTGCTGGAAGGGCAGCGGGTGGACTTCCGGCCCCGCGCGTACTGGAGCCCGGGCACCGAAGTCACCGTCCGGGCGGGCTCGGGCATCACCCGGCACTTCACCGTGGGCCGTTCGCTCGTCGCCACGGTCGATGTGCGCACGCACATGATGAGGGTCGTCAAGGACGGGCAGACCCTGAATGTGCCCATCACCGCGGGCGCCCCGGGCATGGACACCTGGAACGGCACGATGGTCGTCTCCGACAAGACGACCAAGGTCTTCATGAACTCGCAGACCGTCGGCTACGGCGACGCCTACGCGGGCTATTACTACTACGCCGTCCACCTCACCACCTCCGGGACCTACCTCCACCAGAACCCGAAGGCCAATACGTACGCCGGGCACCAGAACGTCACCCACGGCTGCGTCGGACTCGCGACGGACGGCACCGCCAAGAAGTTCTACGACGAGGTCATCCCCGGCGACGTCGTCACCGTCGTCGGCTCCAAGGACACGGTGGCCGTGGGCAACGGCTACGGCGACTGGAACGCGGACTGGGCCCAGTGGCGGGCCGGCAGCGCGCTGAAGTGAGCGTGCGGGCGGGAGAGCCGGGTGTTCAGGTCCCGGCTCCCCGCCCGCCCACACCCCCCACGTACCCGACTCCGAGGGACCGCAGGCCGTGCCTCACACCTCCTCCCACACCCCCTCCGACGCCGCCTCGCACGCCGCCTCCGAAACCCCCGGCGCGCCTGCCGGGAACGGCGAGTTCGCCCCGTACGCCACCGCGGCCTGGCCCCGTCTGGTCCGCACCGCGCACCTGCTCACCGGCGACCTCCACGAGGCCGAGGATCTCGTCCGGACCACGCTGGCCCGGGTCCGTGCCCGCTGGCGGCGCATCCCGCGCGACGACGTCGACTTCTACGTACGTCGCTCCCTGGTCAGAACCCACCTCGGCCGCACGCGGAGAGGACGCGCCGCCCGTCTGCTGACACCGTTCCTGCCCGAGCGGGCGCGCCGGGCCGTACCGGTTCCCACGCAGGCCGTCGCCCGGCGGGACGCGCTCGGCCGGGCGCTGGCCGCGCTGCCCGCGCGGCGGCGGGCCGTGGTGGTGCTGCGCCACTGGGAGGGACTGGGCGAGGCCGAGATCGCGCAGCTGCTCAGCTGCTCGACCGGCACGGTCAAGGCGCACGCCCGGCGCGGTCTGGCGGCCCTGCGCGCCCATCCCTCCCTCGCCGCCCACCTCGCCGCCCGCCTCGCCGCCCCCTCCGTCGCCCCGTCCCCCGCCCGCCGACACCCCGTCTCCGGAGCCCGCTCATGAAACGTCACCGCAAGTTCCCGCGCCCGTCGGCCGAGTCCGAGCCGCTGCGCGAGGTGTTCGCCGAAGCCGCCTACGACGTCACCCCCTCGGCCGTGCCGCTGGCCGCCATCGAGCGCGCGGGCCGGCGGCGCAGGCGGCGGCGTACGGCCGCGGTGGCGGGGTCCGCGTGCGCGCTGCTGGTGGTCCCGCTGGCCGTGGTCGCCCTGCGCGAGGCCATGTCCCCGGAAACGGGCGACGGGCGGGTGGCGTCCCCCTCCGGTCTGCCCATGGCCACGGTGCGGGTCGTGACCGCCGGTGAACGGGTCGAGGTCGCGCACGGCATCAAGATCTGGCTCACCGAGGACGGCGCGCACTGGTCCTCGCCCGCCGACTCCGGGCCGCTGTTCAGCAGTGTGAAGGACGGCACCGACGAGCCCGGCGTCACCGTCCAGCAGGAGGGCGCGGGGGACTGGGGGTACTTCCTCTCCGGCGTCTACCGCGGCAAGCGCGAGGCGGCGCGGGTCGAGATCGAGACCACCGCGGGCCAGGTCGCCGGCACGGCCCTCACCCTCGCGGGCGGCCCGCACTGGGGAGTCTGGTACGCGATGGTGAGCGCACCGAAGCCGGTCGCCCCCGGCCGGCCCGTCGATGTGACCAGGAGAGTCACGGTGTACGACGCGGCGGGCGGGGTGACAGCGAGCACGGGGGCCGGACGGTGAACGACGTGGACACGGACCGCGGCACCGACGTCGCTGTGACCGCCGATGACCACGGCAGCGGCGGCGGCCCCGGCCGCGGGCGACACAGCGCCGGTGGGCGCGGCCGGCTCATGGCGGGCCTGCGCCGCAGGCTCGTCAAGCGGCGGATCCGTATCCGTCGCACCCGCGGGCGCCGGCTGCGCCGCGCGATCGTCGTGCTGCTCACGCTCCTCGCGAACCTCGTCGGCGCGGCCGTGGTGGCGTACCACCTGACGAAGATCCCCGAGCCGCACCCGGAGACGGCCATGCAGAGCACGGTCTTCGTCGACGACCACGGCGACTACCTGGGCCGGCGCGGCCCCGTGGACCGGCAGGAGATCCCGCTCTCGCAGGTCCCCCGGTATGTGCAGGAGGCGGTGATCGCGGCGGAGAACCGGTCCTTCCGCACGGACACCGGGATCTCCCCGAAGGCGATCGCCCGGGCCGCCTGGTCGACGGTGAGCGGCGGCGGCCGGCAGGGCGGCTCCACGATCACCCAGCAGTACGTGAAGAACGCCCTGCTCAGCCCGCAGCAGTCGCTGTCCCGCAAGGCGCGCGAGGCCTTGATCTCGATCAAGCTGGACCGCACCCGTTCGAAGGACGAGATCCTGCAGGGCTACCTCAACACGGTGTACTTCGGCCGGGGCGCGGCCGGCATCCAGTCCGCCGCCCGGAACTACTTCGGCGTCGACGCCAAGGACCTCACGGTGAGCCAGGGGGCGGCGCTCGCTTCCGTCATCAACATTCCCTCGTACTACGAGAAGGCCGGCTCCGACCCGAAGGTGACGGCCAAGCTGGTGGACCGCTGGGAGTGGGTGCTGGACGCGATGGCGCACAGCGGCGCGATCACGTCCGCGCAGCGGGCCGCGGCCCGTTTCCCGGCCTTCCGTTTCTATCCGCCGGGCGACACGGACGGCCAGCGCCAGTACCTCATCGACGCGGCCGCCTCGGAGGCCGCCGACCGGCTCGGCATCACCGAGGACCAGCTCGCCCGCGGCGGCTACACGGTCCGTACGACCTTCGACCTGACGGCGCAGGACGCGACGGCGGAGCTGGCGGCCGACGACACCGACAAGAAGACCGGCGAGAAGAGCGGGGAGAAGACCGCCGAGGAGAAGGCGGCCGAGGAGAAGGCAGGTGGAGGGAAGCGGGCCGAGGTGAAACCGGCCGGGGACGTCCGGGTCCACACGGCCGTGGTCGCGCTGGTCCCCGGCGACGGCGCGGTCCGCGTGCTGTACGGCGGCGCGGACTACGCCGGCCAGCCCTTCAACGACGCGCGGGACGGAGCGGTGGAGGCCGGCACCGCGCTCCAGCCGTTCTCCGGCATGAAGCTGCTCGCCCCCCTCACGGACCTCACCCGCACCGCGGCCCCGACCCCGCTCCGGCTCGCCTCCGCGTACGCCACGGCGGCGGCACACGGTGTCTACGCCACGCCGTACACGGTCGCGAAGATCACCCGCGCGGGCCGCACCCTCTACGAGGCCCACCCCCGCACCCGTACGGCCATGACACGCGACAACGCGGAGATGATCACCAAGCTCCTGTACGGCCGGTCGGACGCTCTCCCGGCCACCCACACCGGCGCCGCGGGCCTGCGCACGCTCTGGCGGACGACGTACGACGAACATCTCACCCTCACCGTCGCTCTCTTCGCGGAACACCCGGCCAAGGGCAAGAAGGCGGCCCTGCCCGCACCCCTCCCGTACACGGCGGGGAGCCGTTCGCTGTCCGTCTCCGGGGGCGTCTGGTCCAAGATCGTCGGCACCGCCGAAGGCCACGATCCGGCTGCGGAACCAAATCCGGGGCTTCCAACCGGCCAAACAAAGCCCATACTGGCTACACGATGACGAAACCCTCCGCGCCCCGGCGCCACCTGCCCACCAGCCCCTTCGCCGCCCCGGTCATCCCCGTGGCCAAGGAATTCAGCCTCGGAGACCGGGTCACCCACGACCAGTTCGGCCTGGGCACGATCATCGGTGTCGAAGAGGGCATCGCCATGCTCGTCGACTTCGGTTCCCGCCAGGCCCGCATCCTCAGCCCCTACACCCGGATGGACCGGCTCTGACGCACGTCACGAGCCCACACCTCGCGACCGCGCACGTCACGAACGGCCCACTCCACTAGCCGCTCACCGCTCGTCGGCAGAGGCTGGACGTATGACCGTCCCGGCGCGTGATGACCTTCCCTTCGACGATCTCACGGACTTCGAGAACGCCGATCGGGGGTTCATCGCGGCGTTGGACCCGCCCGTGATCACCGACAGCGAGACACAGATCGTCTACGACGGGAACGCGTACGCGTTCCTGGACGAGGACTGCCCCGACACCGCGCACCCCAGCCTGTGGCGGCAGTCACAGCTGTGCGCGCGCCACGGCCTGTACGAGGTCACCGAGGGCGTGTACCAGGTGCGCGGCCTCGATCTCTCGAACATGACCCTCGTCGAGGGCAAGCACGGTGTGATCGTGATCGACCCGCTGATCTCGGCGGAGTGCGCCGCGGCCGCCCTCGGGCTCTACCACGAGCACCGGGGTGCACGGCCGGTGACCGGGCTCGTCTACACCCATTCCCACGTCGACCACTTCGGCGGCGCCCGCGGGGTGGTGGCGCACGGCAGCGAGAGCGGGCTGCCCGTCCTCGCGCCCGAGGGATTCCTGGAGCACGCGGTCAGCGAGAGCGTCTTCGCGGGCAACGCGATGCTGCGCCGGTCGGCGTTCATGTACGGCTCCCGGCTGCCGAGGGCGCCGCGCGGCCAGATCGGTACCGGGCTCGGCACCATCACCTCCACCGGAACCGTCACGCTCATCGCCCCGAACGTGGACATCACCCGGACGGGGCAGGAGGAGACCGTCGACGGCGTGCGGTTCGTCTTCCAGCTCACGCCCGGGACCGAGGCGCCCGCCGAGATGAACTTCCTGCTCCCCGAGCAGCGCGCCCTGTGCGTGGCCGAGAACGCCAGCCACACCCTGCACAACGTGCTCACCCTGCGCGGGGCCCCGGTCCGCGACGCGCATGTGTGGGCCCGCTATCTCGACGAGACGATCGACGTGTTCGGTGACACCTACGACGTGGCGTTCGCCTCCCACCACTGGCCGATCTGGGGCCGGGTGAACGTCGTCAGGTTCCTCGGTGAACAGCGGGACCTGTACGCCTACCTGCACGACCAGACCCTCCGCATGCTCAACCGGGGCCTGACCGGCACCGAGATCGCCGAGGAACTGCTGCTGCCGCCCGCCCTGGAGAGGGCCTGGCACGCCCGCGGCTACTACGGCTCGGTCAGCCACAACGTCAAGGCCGTCTACCAGCGGTACATGGGCTGGTACGACGGCAACCCCGCCCACCTCTGGGAGCATCCGCCGGTCGAACTCGGGCGGCGGTACGTGGAGTTGGCGGGCGGTCAGACGGAGACCCTGGTCAAGGCGCGGGCGTACATCGACGCCGGCGACCTGCGGTTCGCCGCCACCCTCCTCAACCACCTGGTGTTCGCCGACCCGTCGAACAACGCCGCGAAGGACACTCTCGCGGGCGTCTACGAACGGCTCGGGTACGGCGCGGAGAACGGGACCTGGCGCAACGCCTACCTCACGGCCGCCCTGGAACTGCGCGCGGGCACCGCCGACATCCCCGTCGACACCACGAGCCCCGAACTGACGTCCGCGCTCACCGTGAGCATGCTCCTCGACTCGCTCGCCGTGCGGATCGAGGGCCCCCGCGCCTGGAACGAACACCTCACCCTCGACCTCGTCGTCATCGACGAGCAGCGCCGTCACCGGGTCAACCTCCACAACGGCGCCCTGACCCACCGCGCCATGCCGGTCCACCACACCCCGAAGCCCCACGCGGACCTGACCCTGACCCTCACCCGCCCGGAACTGCTCGGGGTCGTGTCGGGCCGGGGCCTCGCGGGCATCGAGTCGGACGGCGACACCACCGTGCTGGCCCGGCTGCTCTCGTACGTCTCCGAGCCGGACAAGGCGTTCCCGATCGTGACGCCGTAAAGGCCCCGGAGGGCGTACGGGGAAAACCGTTCGACAGGTCCGGCTCCCTCCGATGAGGATCCGCGCTGTGACAGACAACGCTGCAAGAGACAAGTCGGTGCGGTTCGTCGAGCTGTCGAGCACGGCCATGACAGCCCTGCTGGATTCCGATCTCGACCGGGCCGGTGCCGAGGTGGGGGCCGAACTCACCGAGTACTTCCTCAGCGACGGCGCGCGCTGGCTCTGGCGCTACCGGCTGAACCAGCTGGCCTCGCGCCCCGAGTGCGCGGGATGGCTGGCCAAGGTCGTGGTCGCCGAGCCGGAGGGTGCGGTCGTCGGCTACGCCGGGTTCCACGGGCCGCCGGACGAGGCGGGCATGGTGGAGATCGGCTACTCCGTGGACCCCGGCCACCGCCGCCAGGGCTACGCACGGGCGATCCTGGCCGCGTTGATGCGCCGGGCCGCCGCCGATGCCCGGGTCCGGACCGTACGTGTGACGATCAGCCCGGACAACACCGCGTCCCTGGCCACGATCGCCGGGTTCGGCTTCACGGAGGTCGGCGAGCAGTGGGACGAGGAGGACGGCCTCGAAACCATCTTCGAGATCCCCGCCTCCGAGATATCCGCCTCCGAGGCACCCCTCGGGGGGTCCGCGCACCACCGCCGCGCGTAGGGGTTCTCCGGCTTCCTCGTCCTCAAGCTCCGGACGGGCCGGGGCTTTAGGGGCGCGGGGAACTGCGCGACCAGCCCCCACCGGCCCGCGGCCGAGGAACCACCCCCGGGGACGCGGGGAACTGTGCGAGCGGGTCCGTTACAGAGGGGGCTGGGCCGGGGCCGGGCCCAGAGTGGTGGTGCCGGGGGCCGTCCGGTGGCCGAGGCCCGTGCGGTAGGCGTCGAGGGCCGCCTCGACCCGGCCCGTGCGGCGCAACAGGTCTCCGAGGAGCCGGCACAGGTCGGCGAGATCCCCCGCCGCCCCCGCCCGCTCAAGAAGACTCAGCGCCCGCACGTAGTGCTCCTCGGCGGACTCCGTGTCCCGGGCGTCCTCGGCGATGATGCCGAGCAGTCGGTGCGCGCCGGCCGAGTGCACGGCACCGCGCTCGGGACTGAGGTCACCGAGCACCTCGTGGAGGAGGACGGCGGCCTCGGCCGACTTCCCGCGCCGGTGCAGTACGTCCGCGAGCTCCACGTTGACCTGGCTCGTGTACAGGGCGGCGCGCTTCGCGGAGAGCATCGCCTGTGCCTCGCGCAACTCGCCCTCCGCCCGTTCCAGTTCCCCGTTCTGTGCGTACAAGTAGCCGCGCATCCAGTGGCAGTTGGCGAGCTCGGTACGGATCTGGAGCTGCCGGTAGAGCTCGGAGGCCTTGGCGAGGGAGGCGTCGGCCTCGGCGACCCGGCCCTCGGCGATCATCGTGCGGGCGACGGAGCGGTGCATCCGGGCGACGAGGGCCGGATCAGCCACCTGGGGCGCCAGGGCGAGCGCGAACTCCGCAGCCTGGGCGGCCCGCGCATGGACGCCCATGTCCATGTACGGGGCGATGACGCCCGTGTAGAGGAGCAGCAGCGCGTCCGGGTCGTGCATCCCGGTGCGGTTGAGCTCGTCGAGGGTGGACTCGAACAGATAGCAGGCGTAGCGGAGTTCACCGGCGAGGTAGTGGGACACGGCCCGGCCGCGCAGGGCGGGTACCCGGTTCGGGAGGGGCGCGTCGCCGAGGCGCTGTTCCGAGGCCTCGAAACGTTCCCGCGCGGTCTGCAGGTCCCCGGTCTCCAGGGCGCATTCGCCGAGCCCGAGCAGCGCCGCGGCCTGCTCGGCGACGAGTCCGTGCGCGTCCGCCTCCGCGAGGAGCGCGGCGTACTGCTCCGCCGCGACCTCCGCCTCGCCGGTGGCGAGCGTGCGCTGGGCGTCGGTGAGCCGCAGCCGCAGATCGGTGGCGAGGTGGGCCGGGCGCCCGGTCGCGATCTCCTCGTACGCCACCCCGAGCCGCTCGGCGATGTGCCGCAGCGCGGGCTCGGAGGCCCGCACCCGCCCGGCCTCCAGGGTGGAGATGTACGCGGGCGTGTACGCCGGTTCCGCCAACTGCTTCTGTGTCAGTCCGCGTTCTGTACGCAACTGCTGAACCCTGCGCCCGATGACCTCCGGGCCGTCACGCTCCGCCATGGATTAAGCATGCCATTAACCCGACTTACACTCGGCCAACTTTTGACTATTGTCCAACTCCCCTTGCGCCCCTTGCCCTTTGATGCTTCGAGCCCCTACGTTAAGCGGCGGATTAAGCCTGCTTAATACGCCGCTGTTGTTGCGAGGTCGCCATGCTCCGACGTATTTCCGCGCGCTACTTCAGAGGTTTCGGTGCCGCCGTCGTCGCCGTCGCCGCCCTGGTCCTGGCAGCGAACGCCGGCCCCGCCCGGGCGGCCGAAGCCACCACCCCGCACTTCCAGAACCACACCGGCCACGCGGTGGCCCTGCGGTAAGACCGGCCGCCGACGGGAACTCCCCCGTCCCGTCGGCGGCCCTTACGCTGGCCCCGTGATCTCGCCTGCCGCACGCATCGCACTGGACCTCACCGCCGAGCTCCCGGTTCCCGGCCTGGAGGACTTCTACCGGGACCTGCACCGGCACCCGGAGCTGTCGATGCGGGAACACCGGACGGCCGCCGCGCTCGCCGACCGGCTGCGCACGTCCGGGTTCGAGACGGTCACCGGCGTCGGCGGCACCGGAGTCGTCGGCGTCCTGCGGAACGGGCCCGGGCCGACCGTGCTGCTGCGCGCCGACATGGACGCGCTGCCGGTGCGGGAGGAGACCGGACTGCCGTACGCCTCCCAGGCGCCCGGCGTGATGCACGCCTGCGGGCACGATCTGCACGTCACCTGGCTGGCGGGCGCGGCCCGGGCGCTCGCCGCCGGACGCGACACCTGGTCCGGCACGCTCCTCGTGCTCGGGCAGCCCGCCGAGGAAACCGGCGAGGGCGCGTCGGGGATGGTCGCGGACGGGCTGTACGAGAGGTTCCCGCGGCCGGACGTCCTGCTCGCCCAGCACGCGGCCCCCGGACCCACGGGGCTGTACGCCCACTCGCCCGGACTGATCATGTCCGCCTCCACCGACGTGGACATCGTCGTGCACGGGCGGGGCGGGCACGGTTCGCGTCCGGAGTCGACCGTCGATCCGGTCGTCACCGCCGCGTACCTCGTGACCCGGCTCCAGACCGTCGTCAGCCGGGAGATCGCGGCGCGCGAGTCGGCCGTGCTGAGCGTGGGGCGGATCGAGGCGGGCACCCGGCACAACATCATCCCCGCCGAGGCCCGGATCGCCCTCAACATCCGTACGCAGTCGGACGAGGTCCGTGAGCGGATGATCGCGGCGATCCGGCGGATCGCGGCGGGCGAGTGCCTGGCCGCCGGCTGCCCGCGCGAGCCCGATGTCGTCGTCGGCAACAGCTTCCCGGTCACGGTCAACGACCCGGAGACCGACCGCCGGGTCGCGGCCGTGCACGGCGAGGTCTTCGGCGCCGGGACGATCCTCGACCCGGGCCCGGCGATGGGCAGCGAGGACTTCCCCCGGCTCGCGGACGGGAAGATCCCGTACTCCTACTGGTTCGTGACCAGTACCCCGGCCGAGGTGTGGGACGCGGCCCCGGGCGACGACCTCATGGAGAAGTTCGCGGCCGTGCCCAGCAATCACAGCCCGCACTTCGCGCCCGACCTGGCGACGGTCGCGCCGGGCGTGCGGACGCTGGTGTCGGGCGCGCTCGCGTATCTCGTCAGCCCGGAAGTGCCTTCCTGAGCTCCTTGTCCAGTTCGGCGGCCAACTCCGCGTCGCCCGGCGGGTCGTCGCTGAACAGCCTGCCCAGCTCGGTGGTGAACGTCTGGGTGAACGCGCCGTACAGGGGGGTGCGGGGGCGCTGGACAGCGCGCCGGAGCGCGGGGAGCAGGATCGTACGGGCGTACGCGGGGCGCCCGTGGTCGTCGCGCGGCATGCGGTCGGCGCTCTCGCCGGAGGGCGAGGCCGAGGGGGAGGCGGCTCCTGGTGTCCTCGCCACGCCGCAGGTCACGTCGTCGGCCGTGTACGCCGACTCCCGGGTGGCCGCGAACCCCGCGTCGAGCAGACAGCGTTCGCTCTCCTTGTTGGTGAGGAACCGTATCAACTCCTTTGCTTTGTCTGCTTGTTGGGACGATCCGGCCAGCGCCAGGTTCTGGCCGCCGAGCACCGCCCGGCCGGGCAGCGGAGCGACGCCGAGCTGCGCCTCGCTCAGGGACTGGTGCAGGGTGCGGTAGGCGTAGGGCCAGTGCCGCAGGAACGCGGTGCGCCCGTCCGCGAAGTCGGTGAGCGACTCACCCTCGTCCGAGTGGACCGCGTCCCCGAGCGTGTAGGCGCCCTGGATACGGGCGCGCAGCTCCGCGAGGCCGTCCGTCAGCTGCTGGACGGTGGCGGTGTAACGGCCGTCCTCGTCGGTGAGCCCGGCGCCGTCCATGGCGGACAGGAACGCCTCGATCCCGTTGACCGTGCGGCCCTCGTACGGGCCGAGCTGGGTGGTCCAGCCCTTCTCGTAGCCCTTCGGCCGCGACCGGCCCGGCGCCTCGACGGCGTCGGTGAGGTCCCGCAGCTGCCGCCAGGCGATCCCCTTGCTCAGGTCGGTGTCCTGGACGTGTGCCTGCTTGAGGTAGTCCCGGCGGTAGTAGAGCAGCCCGACGTCGCTGTTGAAGGGGACGGCGTAGAGCTTGCCGCCCCAGCGGGCCGTGCTCGCCACCGACTTGATGACGTCCGCGCCGACCAGGGCGTCCGGCAGCGGGCGGATGAGGTGCGCGGCGGCGAACTCCGGCACCCAGGTGACGTCCAGGTTGACGACGTCGTACTGGGCGCTGCCGGACTGGAGCGCGCCGAGCAGCTGGCTGCGCTGCTGGTCGGCGGAGCCCGGGAGTTCGACCAGGCGGGCGTGGACGTCGCTGTGTTCCCTGTCCTGCTGGGCGTTCCACGCGTCGATGAGCTGCTGGCGGATGCCACCCTTGCCGGTCACGTCCCGCCCGCTGGCCACGACGATGTCGCCGGAGGCGCCGGGGGAGACCGTGGCGCCGGGTCCGGACGGGCCGCCGCCGGTGCAGGCGGTCAGCAGGAGAGCGAGGGCCAGCCCGTATCCGTAGACCCGCCCGTGGATCCGTCCGTATGTCCGCCGCCGTCGCCGCATCACTCGTCCCCCGTTCCGGTGCGCGCGACCTCGTCCCGCAGGCCCGCCACGAGGTCGCCCTTGGTGTCCAGGCAGCGCCCGCCGCTCGCGTCGGAGATCCGCTGGTCGGGCCTGCCCTTGGCGCAGCCGCCGCTGTCGAGGGCCGCCATGACCACCGGGACGCCCTTGGTCCGGGCCGAGGTGAGCAGTTCGTCCAAGTGGCCTTTCGCCGTGAGGTGGTTGTCGTCCTCGTCGTCCGTGAGGAAGACGATCAGCTCGGGGCGGTCGTCGTCCTTGCCCTTCTGGGCCATGGTGTCCAGCGCCGCCGTCAGCGCGCCGTACGGGTCGGCCTCCGCGTCCTTGACCGCGGCCCGGTCGAGGGCCCGCTCGGCGTCGCGGCGCTTGTGGGGTCCGAAGGACAGCAGTTCGGCGTACGGGCTCCGGTCCGGGGAGGCCACGGACCAGACGCCGTACTCGTCCTGCGCGCCGAGTCCGCCGAGGGACTGCTTGAGGATGCCGGGGGCACCGCCGGGCCCCTGCCACAGGCCGGCCATCGAGCCGGAGCTGTCCAGCAGGAAGAGCACCCGGCCGGGACCCTTGGCGTTGCGGTACTGGTTCAGGGCCGTGTCCATCGCCTCGGCGCCCGCGGCCCCGGCGGGCCGGCCGGGGTCGGAGATCAGACCGTTGGCCGAGTCGTGGGCCGCGAGGAAGGCACGGGCGCCGGAAGGGGCGCGGAAGCCGTCCTGCCCGAAGACCGCGAGACCGGTGCCCGTGAGCCAGTCGTGGAAGCGCCGCACCGCGTCGTCCCGGGCCGCCTCGTCGTTGTCGCCGTCCTTCCAGTGGACCCGGACGAAGGTGGGGGTGAGGCCCGGGACGTCGTCGGGGTACTCGGCCATCCGCGGGGTGCGCGTCGTCCGGTCGCAGCCGACCCCGCTCACCATCAGGAACTCCGGTACGAGGGCCGCGGTGCTCCGGTCGGTGTCCGCGTTGTCGGGCAGGGTGCACAGCAGGTCACCGGCGGTGGGCGCGGGTGGTCCGGTCTGGGCCACGCTCCCCTCCGCCCGGCCCACGTCGGCCTTGGCCGGGCCGTAGAGGCCGACCGTGGCCAGCAGCGCGGAGTCGGTGTACTCCGGGTCCGGGCGCCGCATGGAGGCGGCCTTGTCGCGGCGCGCCAGCTTCGCCCGCAGGCCCGCGAGCGAGTCGCCGGTCCGCTCGCGCACCGAGTCCTCGGCGATGCCCTGCGGCAGCGACAGCACCATCGGGGAGTACGCGAACGGGGCCGTGTCCGGATCCAGCGTCACGTAGGTCCGCGCCACCCCGGAGGGGCGCGCCCTGGCCGCGGTCGCGAGCGTGCCCGGGATCCAGATGTCCGGCTGGGGCCCGATGTCGCGCTGCGGGTCGGTGTCGTCGCTCACCGGCCGTTGCCAGGGGTCCGACTGGTCGCGCAGGCCCGCCACCACGGCCGCCGAGCCCGCGCCGTACACCGTGATCCCACTGCGCCGGCAGCCGCCGCCCTTGGTGTTCGCCGCCGATGTGAGATAGGCGTCGGCCGCCTTGCGCACGGTGGATTCGAGATCGGGGTCCGTGAGCAGCCGCAGCTCCACGGGCGGGCCGCAGGCGGACCGGTCGGAGGCCGCGTTGTCGACGACGAAGTAGCCGACGAGACCGAGGGCGGCGGCGAGGACGAGGAGGACGACCGTGACACGGCGGGCCGGGGGCCCGCCCGGGGGCCGGTTCGAGGCGGGAACCGAGGGCCGCAGCGCGCCCACGGCCCCGGACCGTAACCGGGCCGCCGCCGCACACACCCGGGCCACGAAAGCGCGCTGCCGACGGCGACCGGACGTGGGGAGGCTCACCGCCCCCGCTCCGACGGCCGCCGCCCCGGAGCCGACGGGTCTCCCGGCCCCCGCCCGGATCCCCAGCACCACGTCCACCGGAGGGTTCTCCGTGCGGCTCTGCGGTTCCCAGGGTTCTCCGCGTTCGGTCCGGTGGTGGGTGGACATGTAGGCCCTGAGCGCCTCAGCGAGGGCCAGGAAGTGAACCTCGTCGCCCTGCCCCTCGCCCTCCCGCCCCTCGATACCCGACGTCAGCAGCTCCACCAGCCGGGCGGTGAACGGGGTGGGGGTGTCGGCGTCGCCCGCGTCGATGCGGTTGTTCGCCTGCACGCTCATCAGCACCGAGACGCGCCGTCGGACGTCCGGGCGCTCCACGGCCTCCCACACCCGGGCGGCGTTGCCCGCGTTGCAGCAGTCGAGGACGACCACGATCCGCTCCGCGTGGCTGTTGGCGAGGATGCGCAGCACGTTGGTGAACCGGGCCGCGCCCTCGAACCCCGCCGTCTCGCCCCGGACGACCTCCGCGTCGCGCATCTGCAGCCACAGTTCGTCGCCCGCGCTGGGCACGGCGCCGTGCCCGGCGAAGTAGAGCAGGAGCAGCCCCTCGGCGGAGTCGGCGGCCGCGCGCAGGGAGTGGCGGAAGTCGGCCAGCCGCGGCGAGCGCGCGACGGTGATCTCCAGCGGCCGCAGGACTCCGCCCCGCTCCAGGGCCCGTACGAGCACGGCGAGGTTGTGGGCGACGGCGGGCAGCTGGCCCGGGACGCCGTCGCGGTGCTTCGGCCGCGTGAACTCGTACTCGGACACACCGACCAGCAGCGCCCGGTTCACCTTTCCCCGCGGGTCGAAGCGGTCCACCCGGCTACCTCTCGTCGGGACCCAGGGGATCGACACGGGCCTCCGGCGGATCGCCGTTCTCCACGGAGCCGCGGTTGTCGCTCCAGGCCCGCACCGCGCTCTTGACCTGTGTGAGCAGCTCTTTGAAGAGCGTCTCCGCGCCCGCCCCGATCAGCACCAGCACGATGTCCATGCCGACACCCATGGGCGTGCCCTGCTCGTCGGTCCCGGCGCGCTCCTCGATCCTGAGATCGCCCCGCTTGACCAGCTGCTCCAGCAGCCTCTCCCGCTCCAGCCACTTCTTCAGGGCGCCGACATCGCTGTCGCTCGCCGTCCCGTCCAGACGCACGCGGATGGCCCGGGCTGCCACACCCTCCCCCTCAGCAGTCATGACTCACCATCATGGCACCGGAGTTGACGCCGGGGGAGGCCCTCGACAGGGACGGAACGGCACGCCCACGCGTTTCATGGACGACGAGGTACGCACAACTGTCAGGATCCCCACTGCACTTCCCATGACATGCGGAAGCCTGCCGTCCCCGGGAAGGCGGGCTTCCGCATGTCTCGGACAGTTGTTCCCGACCTGGCCTCACTACCTGCCGGTACGTGTCACCATACGAGCCGCTCTGTTTGAAATTGATATTTCAATCGACGTCTTCAACAAAATGTGCCAGTAAAGGAACAGGACATGACCACCCCTGTCCCCTTCGACTCCCCCGCCCGGCTCCTCGTCGTCGACGACGAGGAGCATCTGCGCGCCATGCTCACCATGGCCATGGAGTTCCTGGGATTCGAGGTGACCGGCGCGGCCACCGGACGCGAGGCGCTCCAGGCCGTCGCGCGCGGCCGCCCCGACCTCGTGCTGCTCGACATCAACCTGCCCGACCTCGACGGCTTCGACATCTGCCGGACCATGCGGACGCGGGGGCACACCATGCCGGTGCTGTTCCTCACCGCGCGCAGTGACGTCGACGACCGGGTGCGCGGACTGGACCTGGGCGGCGACGACTTCGTCACCAAGCCCTTCGAACTCAAGGAGATCGCGGCCCGCGTACGGGCCCTGCTGCGGCGCACCGCCGAACACCCGGCCGAGCGGCACACCCTCCAGGCCGGTGCCGTACGCCTGGACGTCCACACCCACGAGGTGTGGGCCGCGGGCGAACCCGTCGGCCTCACCACCACCGAGTTCGCCCTGTTGCGCTATCTGATGGAGAACCCGGGCCGGGTACTGTCCCGCGCCCAGATCCAGGAGCGGGTCTGGAACCACCGGGCCGACGGCTCCGGCATCGTCGACACCTACGTCTACTACCTGCGCCGCAAGCTCGGCGACGCCGGAGTGCCGCTCATCCGGACGGTGCGCGGGGCGGGTTATCTGCTGTGCTCGGACTGAGGACCGGGACTCCGCGCGGCCCGCACCGCGCGCCCCCGCGACCACCGGTCGCCGCCGGTTCACGGGCCGTCGCCCTGTGGCTCGCCGCCACGCTGGTGACCCTGGGCACGGTCGCCGCGCTGTCCGCGCAGGCACTCGGCCACCACCTCGTACTGCGCACCGACGAGGAGATCGAGAAGTACCGCGGCGTGCAGCTGAGCGAGGCGGCCGGCGTGACGGGCCCGAACGGCCGCTCCGCCCTGGACCGGTCGTGCCTGATCCTCGTCCTGGACCGGACCGGCCGGGTGACCGAGCGGTACGCGGGCGCCCCGGGCCTGCCGTCCTTCCCCGCCCTCACCCCGGCCCGGCTGGCCGCCCTCGCCGCGCGGGGACACCCGGTGGGCATCGGCGGCACCTACCGGGCGCTCGTGGTGCGCCCCCGAGGCTCCGCCCCGGACCGCGACCGCGCCTATGTCGTCATCGCCCGCTCGATGACCGACGCGCACCAGGCCGTCACCCGGCTGCTGCGGGCCGAGGCCGCCGCCTCGCTGGTGCTGCTCGCCGCGGTCGCGTTCGGTGCCCGGTGGCTGGGCGGCCGCGCGGCCCGGCGACGGCTCGACTCGGAACGGCAGTTGCGGGAGTTCCTCGCCGCCGCCGGACACGAACTGCGCAATCCGCTGACCACCATCTCGGGGTACGCCCAGCTCGCCCGCATCGGCCATCCGTCCTCCGAGCGGATGCGGGAGGAGGCGTTCGGACGGATGTCGACCGAGGTGGAGCGGATGACCTCGCTCATCGACGAACTGGTGCTGCTGTCCGAGCTGGACCTCGGCCGGCCCCTGCGGGTGCGGTGCGTAGACCTGGCGGAGCTGTGCCGTGACGCCGTCACCGCCGCCCGCGACTGCCATCCCGAACATCCCGTACGGCTGCTGGTGGCGCCCGGCGAGCACACCGTCGCCGGGGATCCGCTCCGGCTCCACCAGGTGGTCACCAACCTGCTGGCCAACGCCCGCACCCACACCCCGCCCGGCACCACGACCACGCTGGGGCTCGGCACGGAGGACGACCACCGGGTCATCGAGGTGACGGACGACGGGCCGGGGGTGCCGGACGCGCTGCGGGCCAGGATCTTCGACCGGTTCGTACGGGGCGAGGGCGCGAGCGCGGGTGGTGGCGGGAGTACGGGCAGCGGGCTCGGGCTCAGCATCGTCGCGGCGATCGCGGCGGCGCACGGCGGCACGGTGACGCTCGAACCCTCCGACCGCGGCGCCTGGTTCAGGGTCAGACTGCCCGCCGGGCCCTGAACCCGAGGATCACACCTGCGCCTGGAGTCTGCTGAGGTGCCGCTGCACGTGGTCCAGGGCGCCCTGCCGGCGTCCGGGCACGCGCAGCCTCAACTCGGCCAGTGCGGCGCCGAGTTCGACGGCACGTGCGGAGTCTTCGATCTGCCCCCACTGGTGGTGGGCCCGGTCCACGGCCGACTCGACGGCCGGGGCGTCGGCGGGCTGGCCCGCGTCCAGCCGGTGCCCGGCGATCGCCAGCCAGGTGCGGCAGCTGCCGACCGGGTCGCCCGCGAGCATCGCCAGGTCCGCGCGGACCTCCGCCCAGTGCAGGGCCTGCTCGGAGGCGACGCCCCAGCTGCGGGCCGCCTCCTGCTCCCACCGCGCGGCCAGTGCCGCGGCCTCGCCGTGCCGGCCTGCCTGCGCGGCGGCGGTGATCGCGGCGTGCGGGTCGGGGACCACGGGTATCCACGCGGGAGCCGCCAGCACGATCCCCGACGGCCCGCTCTCGGCCTCGACCCGGGCCAGCGACTGCTGGTGCAGCAGCGGGAGTTCCGGTCGCCGGCCGCTGCGCAGGATCGTGGCGAGTGCCTTCATGTACGCCGGTGACGCCACCGTGCGCCGGGGCGGCGGCGGGGCGACGCGCCCGTACAGGCCGACCCCCCTGCCCGCGGTGAGGGGGCTCGTCGCGAGATGCTCCCAGGTCTCCGCGTCGGCGTGCAGGTCGACCAGGAGCTCGGTGGTGCCCGGCGCGCGCAGCCGGAGTTCCTCGGCGATCCAGTGCCAGGGGAAGGCCGTGTAGCGGACCGTCGACGGGGTGGTGCGGGCCAGTGCGAGGTGCGGCAGGCGCTGGCGGCGGTCCAGCTGGAGCTGGCCCGTCACGAACATCGTCAGCGGGCCGGGGGTCGCGCTGGCCGCGCGCAGCCGGGTCAGCACGGCCTGCGGCTCCAACGGGTCGGCCAGTTCCACCACGTTCGCGGTGTCCGTGCCGGACAGCACCGCGGGGGACACCGCCGCGAGCACGGGGAGCACGGACGCCGCGTCCACCAGACACCCCTTGCCCACCGGTGAGGCCGCGAGGAGCAGCACGGTTCCGGGCATGGTTCTCTCCCTCCCCATCGATCACGTACGCCAGCACCGTAACCGCTGCGCCTGCGAAGGGGGGACGTCAGCCGGGCAAACGCCCGCCTATGGCTGGGTTGTGCCCCCTCCCGTGCCCTCCGGGACCACGTTCGGCGACACCACCGGCTCGGGGTCCCCCCGTCGTCGTACCGCGAAGATCGTGGTGTCGTCGGCCAGATGCCCGCCGCAGTGCCGCAGTGTGCCGTCGCGGACGAGTTCGACGAGGTGCTGCGGCTCGACGGTGCGCGGGTCCTCGGTCAGGGCGCGGGTCACCCGGTCGAGCAGCGGGAAGAACATGCCGTCGGCGTCGCGGGCCTCCGTCACCCCGTCCGTGACGAGGAGCAGGGTCTCGCCGGGGACCAGTACGGTGGTCAGGACCAGCGGCTGGTCGGAGGCCAGCGCGGCGAGGCCCAGCGGGAGTCCGTGGCCCGGCGGCAGGGTGCGTACGCCGTCGGGCGCGACCACGAGGGGCGGCTCGTGTCCGAAGTTGACGAACTCGACGGTGTCCCGGGCGTCGTCGGGGAAGCCCACCAAAACGGCGGTGGCGAAGCGGTCGTGGTCGTCGCTGCCGACCGCCTTGCGGTAGCCGACGTGCCGGAGCATCCGCACCTCCAGGCGGTCGGCGACGGTCCTCAGGCGGTGTTCGTGGTAGGCCGCCTCGCGGAACGTGCCGAGCAGCGCGGCCGCCGCCTCCACCGCGCCCAGCCCCTTGCCCTGTACGTCGCCGAGGAGCAGCCGGGTGCCGCGGGGGCCCGGCTGGATGTCGAAGAAGTCCCCGCCGACCCGGGCCTCGCTGTCGGCGGCGAGGTACACGGCCGCGTGGTCGAGGCCGCCCCAGCCCGGCGGCATCGGGCGCAGCACCGTGCGCCGGGTGGTCTCCGCGACGTCCATCATGTGCAGCATGCGTCGCTCGCCGCGGACCCGCACCGCGCAGGCCAGGACCGCGAGGACGCCGCCCATGCTGACGAGGATGAAGTCGGGAAGGCCGTTCTGGTACTGGTGCTGCCAGGACGCGTCCACCTCGACGTAGGTGACGACCGCCAGACAGGCGAAGACCGCCGTGGTCCACACCCCGCAGATCGCCGCCGCGACGCCGGGGACGAGGACGATCCAGGAGATGATCCGGAACTCGCCGGAGGTGTTCCAGTCGGCCAGTCCGATGGCGATGAGCAGGAACAGCGGCGGCACCCAGGCGACGCTGTGGCCGCGCAGCCGCAGCATCTTCTGCCGCTGGAGGGAGTCGTCGCGCTGCTCCGGGGGCACAGGGCCGAGCAGCGGCGACAGGTCTCGGATGCGTCTCAGGGCGCCCACGTCGCCGTACCACCCGTTCCTCGTCAGTACGCCACCGACATCCGGGCGCGCGGGTGGGCGGGCGTCTCCAGCTCGTCGACGAGGGCGATGGCGTAGTCCTCGGCGCTGATCCTGCTGTTGCCGTGGTCGTCGGTGAGCAGCCGGTCGCCGCCCAGGCGGAAGACGCCGGTGCGGGCGCCGGGAGCGATGTCGGCGGCGGGCGAGATGTACGTCCAGTCGAGGTCGTCGACCGTGCGGTAGAAGTCGAGGGCGTCGCGGTGGGCGAGCGCCTCCGGCAGAACGGCCTCCGGGAAGCCGGGCTGGTCCGCGACCGCCTGTCCGGGAGCGACCTCCAGGCTGCCCGCCCCGCCCACGATCACCAGCCGCCGCACCCCGGCCGCCCGGGCGGCCTCCACCAGCGCCGTGTTCAGCGCCAGAAACGGCTCCCGGGGATCCGTCCCGTCTCTCGGCGGTACGCAGGCCGAGACCACCACGTCCGCGCCCGCCACCAGCTCGGTCACCCTTGCCGTGTCCGAGGCGTCCGCGGCGGTCGCCGTGACCCCGGGGACCGGCGACTGCCCGGAGCGGCTCACCGCCAGGACCTGGTGCCCGCGCGCCGATGCCTCCGTTGCGATACGGCTGCCGATCATCCCAGTGGCGCCGAAAAGTACGACCTTCATGGAATTCAGCGAAACACGAGGCCAAAACCCCCGCATCCCGACTTGCCAGCAATCCGGCCGAGGTGTGACCTGGAATGCGGGGCGAGGAGAGAGGAGTGCTCCCATGATTCACGCGGCACCAGTCTCGAAGGCGTCAGGGGCACGACACGGAGCGGTGACAGGGCGTACGGCGGGAACGGCGGGAATCGCGGGTTCGACCTGGGCAGCGCGGACGCACCGCGCACCCGATGTCTTCGACGCGCGCACCCACGCCGTCGCGAAGTGGGCGGTGCCCGTCGTCGGCGGGCTGATCTACGGGTACTGGGCGGCGGCCAACGTGCGCGACGCCGGACCGATCACGGGCTGGAACGTGCTGTTCGGGTTCGTGTGCGCGATCGTGTTCGCGGCCGCCTACATCGGCGTGCGCATGCTGGCGCCGGTGCTGAGGCGTGAGCTGCACGCGCTGGTGTGGACCGCGTTCGCGGGCATCGCGTTCGGGTTCCTCTACAGCCTGACCGGCGCTTCCGTGCTGCGCTCCACGTTCATGGCGCTGGGGGTCTCGGTGTTCGTGCTCGCGGGGAGCTTCTACCACTACTACACGCACGAGGACGCGGCGGGCCATCCGGTGAACTGACGCGGCGGCACGCTGACACAACGGCACGACATGGTGCACGAGGCCCCGGCAGGCTGCCGGGGCCTCGTGCACCTCCCTCACTCACCTACCCCCTGGGACCAAGTCCCAGGAGTCCTGGGAAGCGCCGCTACAACCAGGTAACACCCGTTCGGGTGAGCTCTCCACCGGAGCGGCTTGTCGTTTGCACCCATATGGAGTCACACCGCTCGCGCCCACCGCCCACGGGACCTTGCCTGGTGGGGTGTCCCCTCGTGTGCGCAGCACCCTGTCGGCCGTCCTGATCGCCCTCGCCTGCCTGTTGGCGCCGCTCGGCGCGCTGTCGAGCTGGGCGGCGTACGGGATCGGCGACGACGAGCGTTACGCGGCCGCGATGGAGCCGCTCGCCGCCGACACGGACGTACGGGAGGCGATCGCCGCGGCCGTCACGACCGGGATCCTGCGCGAAGTCCATGTGCGGGCACCGCTCCAGGGGCCGGTGAACCACTTCGTACGGGACGCGGTGCGCTCGTTCACGCTGACACCGGCGTTCCACACGGCGTGGCAGGCGGCGAACCGGGCCGCGCACGAGGCGGTGATGCGGGCGCTGCGCAGTGACCGGCAGGAGGCCGTGACGATCGACCTCGCGCCGGTCGCCGAACAGGTCAGAAGTCAACTCGCCGACGCTCACGTGCCGTTGGCGAACCGCATCCCCCTTGAGCACACCGAGATCACGGTGTTGCCCTCGGAGGATCTGGCCGAGCTCCGGAAGGGGTTCCACGTGCTTGAAGTCGCCGGATTCTGGCTGCCCGTCACGGCGGCCGTTCTCGCCGTGACGGGCATCCTCGTCGCGGTGTGCCGCAGACAGGCGGTGCTGGCCACCGGGCTCGGCACGGCGCTGGGCGCCGCGCTGCTCGGCGTCGCGGTGGCCGTCGGCCGCCGGCTCACCCTCGCCGACCTGCCGCCCGACGTGTCCCCCACGGCGGTGGGCGCGGTCTACGACGCCCTCACCGACACCTTGCGCCTGGTCTCCTGGGCGCTGCTCGTCCTCGGTGTCACGGTGGCGCTGACCGCCCTGCTCACGGCCGCGTACGCGCGACGTCGGCGAGTGTCCCGAGCGTCCGGGCCGGCTCCGACGGAGCCACCGACCCGAGTCCGAGCCTGACGGTGTCCGCCCCGGCCGCCGAGGCGGACGGGGCGGCGGCGAAGGCCGAGCCCGGGGTCACCGCGATCCCGCGCGCCGCTGCCGCCGCCGTGAACGTGTCCGCCCGCCATGGCGCGGGCAGCTCCCACCAGACCTGGCACGCCCGCGGATCGGCCCGCACACGGAACCCGGCGAGGTGCTCGGCGACCAGCCCCTGCCGCAGCGCCGCGTCCGCCCCGCCCGCTCGGCGGTGACCAGCCGGGAGACCGTGCCGTCGCCCAGCCGGCGCACCGCGGCCTCCAGCGCGAACCGTCCCGCGCTCCAGGCACCGGAGCGCAGCGCCGCCGCCACGTACCATCTCGCGCCGGTCGGATTGTGCAGGGTGGGCTGGACGTACACGGCGGACAGCGGCGCCGAGCGGTGGGCCGCGGTGACCGCCTCGGGCCGCAGCCCCTCGTCGTCCATGGCCAGCGGTACGAGAGCGATGCCGAGCCGCGTGGCGATCTCCTTGACCAGCGGGTACGTCAGTGCCTCCACGCCGACGCGGCCGCCCGGCCGGACGAGGGAGGCGAACGCGGCGGCGATGGCCTGGCGGGCGTTGCCCGCGAAGACCGGCCGGGACGGGGCCGGGCGCCAGTCCGGAGTGGCGAGGAGGGCGGCGGCGGCCTCGCGGGCGGCGGGCGTACCGGTGGCGGGAGCGGTGCGCAGGGACTCGGTGAGGACGTCGGGGCGCAGCAGCGGGGCGAGGGCGGGGGTGAGCAGCCCCCACCGGCCCGGTATGGACGGGTAGTTGAGCTCCAGATTGACGAGCGGGGCCGGGGATTCGGGGGAGGGCTCGGTGAGGGCACGTCCCGAGGGGACCTGGGCGGCCCGGACGAAGGTGCCGCGCCCGACCTCGCCGACCACCCACGCGGCGCTGCCGCACTCGACGCTCAGCGTGATCGCCTCGGCGGCCCATCTGCCGAACCCGGAGCGACCGGAGGAGTTCAACGGGGCACCGGCGGACTTCCTGGACGGACTCGACGCCTGAGCAGACGCCCCGCCCGCCGGTGAGGGAGGATTCGGGCACCCCACGCGAACGAGCGGAAGGCAGGCCCGGACTTGGACACTGCGGTGACTGCCCCGGCGGGGTCCGAGGATCGGCCGACGCGGTCCGGGGGCCGACGGGCCGGGGCCTGGGCGGGCGGGCTGCTGCTGGCCGGGGTGAGCGTGGTGGTCGGGTGCCGGGTCGCGGACAGCGACGGCATCACCCCCGTGCCCCAGTTGCTCGCCTTTCTGCCGTGGCTCCTCGCGCCCACCGGCCTCGGACTCCTGCTCGCCCTGTTCGCCCGCCGGCGGGTCGCAACGGTGTGGGGTGTGCTGGTGCTGGGCGCGCTCGCCTGGTACATCGAGCCCTACGGCAAGACCAGTGAGCCGACCGGGAGTCCGGTCGCCGAGCTGCGGGTGATGACGTCGAACGTGCAGTTCGGACGAGGTGCCCGCGCGCTCGTCACCGCCGTCGAACGGCACCGGCCCGACATCGTGTTCGTGGAGGAGTGCGAGTACACGTGCTCCGCCACGCTCAAGAAGGCCTTCCAGCGCCCGGGGGCCGGCTATCCGTACCGCGTGTCCGTCGAGGGTGCCGGGTCCGACGGATCCGTGATCATCAGCCGGTTCCCGCTCGCGGTGGCGGACGGCGTACGCGGGACGATGGGGATGCCGGGGGCCGTGGCCGACGTACAGGGACACGCGGTACGGCTCCAGCTCGCGCACCCCATGCCGCCACTGCCGGGGCAGGTCGGGCTGTGGCGGCACGAGCTCGGCGAACTGCGCGACTACGCCGCCGGGGACAAGGACAGCTCCACCGTCCTCGCCGGGGACTTCAACGCCTCCCAGGACCACGCCGCGTTCCGCCGCATCCTCGACACCGGACTGCGCGACAGCGCCCGCCTGGCCGGCTCCCCGCGCACCCCCAGCTGGCCCGCCCGCACCACCCCCACCCTCGGCGCCCAGATCGACCACGTCCTCGTCTCCCGGGACTTCTCCGCGAACGCGGCCACCTTCCTCGCCATCGCCGGCAGCGACCACCGCGCGCTCCTCGTCGATATCACCCTTCACCAGCACAAATGAGCCCGGGAGCGGTAGCGCGATGCGGTCATAATGAGGCCATGCCCCGCCAGTTGCCCAGTGTTCTCACCCCTCCCGACTGGCTGGTCAGGAACCTCCGGCCGCAGCAGGCCCCCATCCCCTGGGCCGCCGCCTCGCGCGCCGCGATCGCGCTGACCCTGCCGCTGGCGATCGGCCTCGCGGCGGGCGAACCCGCGTACGGCGCCCTCGCCTCCATGGGCGCCCTGTCCGGCGTCATCGGCGACACCGCCGACGCCTACCGCATGCGCATCCTCAACATCGCGGTCCCCCAGCTCTTCGGCGCGATCGGCGTCACCATCGGCTCGCTCGTCTTCGGCCACGGCTGGGTCGCCGTCGGCGCGGTCACCGGCGTCGCGCTCGTCTCCGGGATGATCTCGACGATCGGCGCCGTGGCCTCCGTGTCCAGCCTGCTGCTCCTCCTCAACTGCTCCATCGGCGCCGGGCTTCCACTGCCGGGATCCTGGTGGCTCGCGCCCGTGCTGATGTCCGGCGGCGGCCTCCTCGTGCTGGCCCTCGCCCTGCTCGCCTGGCCGCTGCGCTCGGGCGTCCCCGAACGGGCCGCCGTCGCCCACACCTACCGGACCGTCGCCGACCTGCTCGCCGCGACCGGCACCGAGCGGTACGTCGACGTCCGCTTCGCCGTCACCCAGTCCCTCAACCAGTCCTACGACCTCGCCCTCGCCCGGCGCGCCTTCCACCACGGCCGCAGCCCCGAAGTCGTCCGGCTGCTCGCCCAGCTCAACGCCATCACGCCCGTCGTCGAAGCCGCCCCGGCCGTCCACCAGTTCAACGAGCCGCTGCCCCCCGAGGTCCCAAACGCCCTGCGCCACCTCGCCGACGCCATCGAGACCGGCTACACCGGCCCCATAGGGCTCGGCCTGCCGGTCCCCACCAACGAGACCGCGCGCGCCGTCGACCACGCCCTGCGGCACGCCGCCGACGTCGTCAGCGACCGGGACGCCGACAAGGCGTCCCTCCACAACGTCGACGACCGCCTCGGCAGGCCCGCCGCCCTGCGCGTCCGCGCCACCCGCGCCGCCCGCAACGTCCTGCTGTCCGCCGCCTCCTGGCGCTACGGCCTGCGCCTCGCCCTGTGCATCGGCCTCGCCCAGGCCCTGGTCTCCCTCGTCCCGGTGCCACGCTCGTACTGGGTCGCCCTCACCATCACCTTCGTCATGAAGCCCGACTTCGGCTCGGTCTTCTCCCGGGCGCTGCTGCGCGCGCTCGGCACGGTCGCCGGGCTCGTCGTCGCGGCCGTCGTCCTCGCCCTGGTGCCGCTCGGTTGGTGGGACGTGCCGGTCATGTTCGTCCTCGGCCCGCTCATCCCGGTCCTCGGCCCACGCGGCTACGGCTACCAGACCGCCGCCGTCACCCCGGTGATCCTCCTCCTCTCCGACGTCCTCAACCACCTGGGCACCGCCCTGCTCGTGCCACGCCTCGTCGACTCCCTCATCGGCTGCGCGATCGCCCTCGTCGCCGGCTATCTGCTGTGGCCGGAGAGCTGGCACACCCGGGTCGGCGACCGCCTCGCGGACGCGGTCGCGGACACCGCCCGCTATGTGGAGTACGCCTTCGGGACGGACGTCGACCCCGCCGCCCGCGCCCGGATGCGGCGCCGCCTCTACCGCGACCTGTCCGCCATCCGTACGGAGTTCCAGCGCGCCCTGAGCGAACCGCCGCCGAACGGCCGGCGCGCCGCCGCCTGGCTGCCGCTCGTCGTCGCGACCGAGCGGATCGTGGACGCGACCACGGCCGCCGGGGTACGGCTCCGGCACGGAGCCCAGCGCCCCTCACCGGCCGAGATCTCCCACGTCGCGCTGCAACTGCGGGAGCTGTCGGACGGGCTGCGCGAGACCGACACCCTCATCGCGGTCCGCACGGATCTCACGGGGCCGGCCGGCAGTGTGCTGGAGCCGCTGCGCCAGGAGGTCGCGGCGGCCCGCGCCATCGCGTCGCCGCGCTGACCGGTCCGGAAACAGGGGGGTGCGGGCCGCCCGTGCAGGGGACGGCCCGCACCTGTGGGGGGTGGGGAACGGCAGTATGCGGTATACGGGTTCGGCAGCCGCTCGGCGCCCGGGCCCTGTCGGCCGACAGGGCCTAGCGGGCGTCGGTCTTGCTCAGCGCCTTGTCCAGTGCCTGCGCGAGACCGTTGGCCCAGAGCTGGTTGACGCGCGAGCGCTCGGTCGCGTTGGGGATCGCGTTGGTGCAGGACGGGCCGGGGCCACCGCCCGACATCAGTTCGCTGCACGGACCGGAGTAGTGGTCGGGCAGACCGAGCACATGGCCGGTCTCGTGCGCGGTGATGCGGATCGGGTCGTACTGCTCGCTCTGCGCGTAGTCGAGGAAGACGTACCCGCTGCCGTGACCGTCCGTGGAGGCGTAGGAGCCACGCGAGTCGTTGCCCTCGCGGTAGGTGAAGTCGGCGCTCGACGCCGAACCCGACTGGAGCTTGACGTTCGAGACCGCGCTGTTCCATATCTGGGTGCTGCGGGCTATCTCCGCGCTGAAGGACGGCGCGCGGGAGGCGTTGTAGACGACCGTGACGGCGGCGGCGCTGCTCGGGTTCGCGGCGCGCTTCTCGGCGACGGACCTGATGACCGCCTGGAAGAACGCCTGGTTCGCCTTGGCCTCCGCGGCCGATCCGGAGTAACCGGCGTACGGGGCCGACGCGGAGGCGGGAGCGGGGGCGGGAGCGGGGGCGGGGGCCGCCGTGGCCGGGACCGCGCCGAACGTGGCGGCCGTGAGGCCCAACCCGACCGCGGCCGAGAGCATGGGCAGGGAGAGTCGCATGATGACTCCTTGTGTGGGGGGTCAAGTCGTCATCGGTGAGTGTCGATGCCTGTGCGTCCGCTGGGATGATGGCAATCGGCGATAGGACAGCCCTATCGGGGCGAGCTGTCCGCAACCGTCCCGGAGCGCCCAACTCGCCTGCCTTGCAAGGGGTTTGTGCGTCTGGTGCAACCCACGTCCGCGACTTAGGCTCCGACGGCATGGAGCTTGAGGTCCGGCATCTCCGCGCGCTGTGCGCCATCGCCGACACCGGCAGCCTGCACCGCGCCGCGCGCCTGCTCGGCGTTGCCCAGCCCTCGCTGAGCACCCAGCTGCGGCGGATCGAACAGGAGCTGGGCGGGGAGCTGTTCACCCGCGAACGCACCGGCTGCCGACCGACCCCGCTCGGCCGGGTCGTGCTCGGCCGGGCCCGCCCGCTGGTGGCCGAAATGCGGTCCCTGGTCGCGGAGGCCCGCGCCGCCGCCGCGGACGACCCCCAGCTGCGCATCGGCTCCACCGCGAGCCGTGCCCTCGCGGGCTGGCTGCGCCGGCTGCGCGAACGCCGCAAGGAACCGCTCCTCCAGATGGACGTGTCCGCGAACGCCCTGCTCAACCTGGTCGCCGAGGGCCGGCTCGACGTGGCCTTCGTGCACGAGGTCGAGGGCTGCCCGCTGCGCATCCCCAGCGGGCTGCGGCTGCGCGTCCTGGTCGAGCGCGAGCCCCAGTTCGTGTCCCTGCCGAACGACCACCCGGCCGCCGCGCGCTCCGTCGTACGCCTCTCCGACCTGGCCGAGGACCGCTGGATGATCGACCCGACGGTCGACGGCGAGTGGGACGCGGTGCACCGGATGCTGCGCTCGGCCGGGCTCAACCCCCGTGTCCTGCACGGCGATTACCACACGACGGCATCCCTGGTGGCGACCGGTGAGGTCGTCACGGTCTGCCAGCCGACCCGCCAGTCGGACCCCGAGACGGTGGTCCGCAGGCTGTACGGCGACCCCCTCGGCGTACGTCTGCTGCTCGCGGCCCGCACCGAGGCCGAGCTGGACGGCGTCTATCCGGACCTGGCGGAGGCGTACCGGGAGACGGCACAGCAGTCCCCGGCATACCGGGAGTGGCTGGAACGCAGCGGCGTGGACAACCCCGTCCCAGCCCTCCCCTGAGCCCCGTACGCGACTCCCGCGACGACTCCCGCGACCTCAGACCCCGATGTCGCAGCCGTCCGCGCGCCACACCGAGACGACCGCCGGGCGCACGATCCTCCCGGGTCCGTCGGGCCAGTTGCTCGCCGGTTTCTCCACCGACGCGCCGTCGATCTCGCCCGGGTGCTGGACCGCGACGAGTACCCGCCGGTCCTGGATGATCGGCCCGCAGGTCTCCGCGCCGGTCGGCACCGTCAGGAACTGCTTCAGCTCACCGCGCCGCTCGCCCTTCGTCGCCACGCCCAGCAGGCCGTCGTGCGAGCCGAGCTGGTTGCCGTCCGTGGAGATCCACAGGTTGCCGTGCGGGTCGAAGGCCACGTTGTCCGGGCAGGAGATCGGGCTGACCTTGTCCTTCGGGAAGCCCGCGAAGTAGGTGGCGGGATCGGCCGGGTCGCCCGCGACCAGGAACAGCGACCAGCCGAAGGTGGTCGCCTCGGCACGGCCTCGCCGCTCGGTGAGCTCCAGGATGTGCCCGTGCTTGTTGGCGTTGCGCGGATTGGCCTCGTCGGCGGCCGCGGACCCGGCCTTTCCACGGTTGGTGTTGTTGGTCAGAACGACATAGACCTTGCCGGTGTGCGGGGAGGGCTGGATGTCCTCGGGCCGGTCCATCTTGGTCGCGCCGACCTTGTCACCGGCGAGCCGCGTGAAGACGAGGACCTCCTCGGCCGTCATCCCGTCCACGTGCGAGACGGCCCCGCGGGCGGTCGCGGTGGCCAGCGGAATCCACTCACCACTGCCGTCGAACTCCCCGTCCGCCGGAAGCTTCCCGCTGCCGTCGATGTCGGCGGCGGGGGAGTCGCCGGTCAGCCGGGCCACGTAGAGCGTCCCCTCGTCGAGGAGGGAGAGGTTGTGCTCCCGGACGGAGCGCGAGGAACCGTGCCGCATCCGCTTGCTGCCGACGAACTTGTAGAAGTAGTCGAAACGCTCGTCGTCGCCGGTGTAGACGACGGGCCGCCCGTCGTCCGTCAGCCGCACGGTCGCGGCCTCGTGCTTGAAGCGGCCCAGCGCGGTGTGCTTGCGGGGCGTGGAGGCCGGGTCGTACGGGTCGAACTCGACGACGTATCCGAAGCGGTGCGACTCGTTGGGCTCCTGCGCCACGTCGAACCGCTTGTCGAACCGCTCCCACTTGCGCTCGGTCGCGCCCGTACCGAGCCCGTACCGCTTGTCGGTGGCACGGCTCGCGTTGGCGAAGTACTGGTTGAAGTTCTCCTCGCCGTGCAGCGTGGTGCCCCAGGGGGTGGTGCCGCCGGAGCAGTTGTTGAGCGTGCCGAGCACCTTGCGCCCGGTCGGGTCCGCGGAGGTCTTCAACAGTTCCGATCCGGCGGCGGGGCCGGTGAGCCGGAACTCGGTGGTGGCGGTGACACGACGGTTGAGGGCATGCCGGGTGACGGCGGTGAGCCTGCCGGTCCTGCGGTCCTCCTCGACCACGACGGCGGACAGACCGTGGGCGGCCCACGCCACCTCGACCTGCTCACGGGTGGGGTTCGCGGGGTCGTACCCGCGGAACATCAGTACCTCGTCGGTGTACTCGTGGTTCGCCACGAGGAGCTGCCGCCCGCGCTCACCGGGCAGCGGGAGGAGAGCGAGGAAGTCGTTGTTGTAACCGAACTGGCCGGCCTGGGCCTTGGCGGTCTGGTGCTCCGGGTCGAAGGCGGGAGCGCCGCGCAGAATGGGCTCACCCCAACGGATGACGACATTCTGGCCATATCCGCCGGGGACGGTGACGGCGTCGGCGGTGTTGGGGGCAACGGGGCTGAACCGCAGCCCGCGCGCGGCCTTTTCGGCGGTATGTCCGTTACGGCCCGCAACAGCCCCTCCCGCCGCGGGAGCAGCTTCGGCGGCCTCCGCGCCCTGGGCGCCGGTGCCGACGACCGCCGCACCCGTCGCCGTGGCGACCGTGACGACGGCCGCGGCCCGCATCATCGAACGGCGGCCGATCGCACCGGCGATGACATCACCGACGTACGCGTTGTCGCTGGTGTTGGGCACCTCGTGGAAGCAGGCGTCACCACAGCGGAACCGACAGGTCAGGGCGGATCGCCCGCCGGGATGCGAGCCGGGTGTTCCGATCAACGGCAGCAGTCTGCGCACTTTACTCTCCCCTTGCGAACCCTTGGTGTGAGCGTGACGCTAGGGTGGTGCGGGTGCAAGCACCCTGCGGCCGGGTGAACAGAGTGTGAACCTCCCGCTCTCACAGGGGTCTTGATAACGCTCTTGACACCGCTACCTGTCGGTACCCGACCCTGCCCAAGATCGCCGGAGACGGCCGCTAACCTTACGTGTCCGTCCTGGCCAGGGATTGACGGCTTCAACTCATGCGAAGGGTTGCGCACATGGGCATTCTCACTCTCCTGCGGAACGCGTTCGGCCGCTCACGCAAGGGGCGTGACGCCGACGCGGAGACCTCGCCGACGGAGGCTACGGCCCCCACGGTCCCGGCCCCGGCCACCGAGCAGGAGCCCACGCCGGCTCCTGCCCAGGCGGCCGAGCCGAAGATCCCCGCACCTTCGTCGGAGCCGGAGCCGGCGTCGGCGCCGAAGCCGGAACCCAAGTCGTCCGTGGTGGACGAGCTGGTGTCGGCGGCCTTCGACAACGTCACGGTCCCCAAGCCGGCGGAGCCGGTACTGGAGGAGAGGGCGACCGAGGAGACGAAGGCGACCGAGGAGGAGAAGGCCGAGAAGGAGCCGACTGCCGCTTCCGCTCCCGTCTCCGCCTCCACTTCGATCCCGGCTCCGGCTCCGGACCCCGAGCCGGTGACCACGGCCGAGACCGAGGTCAAGGTTCCGGCCGAGCCCGAGGTCGAGACCGAGGTCACGGTGGAGCCGGTGGCCGAGACTGAGGTCGAGGTCGAAGTTCCGGCCGAGCCTGAGGCTGAGACTGAGACCGAGGTCGAGGCAGAGGTCGAGGCAGAGGCAGAGGCAGAGACCGAGGTCGAGGCTGAGACCGAGGTTCCCGCCGAGCCTGAGGTCGAGGCAGAGGCTGAGGCCTCGGTGGAGGCGCCCGCGCCCGAGCCGGAACCCGTGGTCGAATCCGAGCCGGTCGCCGAGACCCCCGAGGTGTCAGCCCCGGAGCCCGAACCCGAGGCCGAAGAGGCTCCCGAACCCGCTGCCGAGGAGACCTCGGAGCCGGTCGCCGAAGAGACCCCGGAACCGATCACCGCGGAAGCCCCCGAGCCCGAGGCCGAAGAAGCACCCGAACCCGC
>NZ_JBHVST010000020.1:0-53950 GCF_042885015.1 Streptomyces sp. NPDC058086
GTCGTACGACTGCCGGCCGCCGGGGCTCTCAGACGCCGGACGGGCTGGCGGTGCCGGCCCCGTCCGCGGCCTCCGCCGGGGCCGGGATCGCCGCGGCCGCGGCCCCGTCCCCGTCGTCATCCGTGTTGATCTTCTCGATGATCGCGTCCCGCTCCGGTGTGTCCTCGGGCTTCAGGAAGCCGATGAGGATGTACAGGACGAGGGAGATGACCATCGGGACGGAGACCTGGTACTCCAGCTTCACATCGGTGCGCTGGGAGAAGTCCAGGTTGTAGTTGACGAAGAAGAACGCGAGCAGACCGCAGGCCCAACTGATGAGCGCCGCCGTCGGGCCGGACTTACGGAACGGTCGCAGCAGGCCCAGGATGAACGGGATCGCGATCGGCCCCATGAGCCCCGCCACCCACTTGATGACGACCGTGATGATGTCCTTGAAGGTGGCGGAGTTGACCTGCGTCGCCACCGCCATCGAGAACCCGAGGAAGGCGACGGTCGTGATCCGCCCCGCGATGAGCCCGGTCCGGGTGTCCCAGGCACGCGCGGCCTTGGAGAGCACCGGGGCCACGTCCCGGGTGAAGACCGCGGCGATCGCGTTCGCGTCCGACGAGCACATGGCCATCGTGTGCGAGAAGAAGCCGACCACGACCAGGCCCAGCAGCCCGTGGGGGAGGAGCTGCTCGGTCATCAGACCGTACGCGTCCGAGCCGTCGGGCTTCTTCGCCGTGACGAGGAGCGGCGACAGCCACATCGGGATGAACAGGATCACCGGCCACACGAACCAGAGCGCGGCGGACAGGAAGGCCGACTTCGTGGCCTGCTTGGCGCTGCCCGTCGCCATGTAGCGCTGGGCCTGGTTCCACATCCCGCCGTTGTACTCGAACAGCTTGATGAACAGGTACGCGATGAAGAACACGGTGAGGTACGGGCCCGCGAATCCGTTCGCGTGACCGTGCAGCTTCGGCGAGTCGAGAGCCTTGGACAGACCACCCTGGTCGGAGATCTTGTTCAGCACGATGATCAGCATCGAGAGCCCCGCCAGCAACTGGATCACGAACTGACCCAGTTCCGTCAGCGCGTCCGCCCACAGACCGCCGATCGTGCAGTACACGGCCGTGATGCCACCGGTGATGAGGATGCCCTGGGTGAGCGTGACCCCGGTGAAGACGCTCAGCAGGGTCGCGATCGCCGCCCACTTGGCACCGACGTCCACGATCTTCAGCAGGATGCCCGACCAGGCGAGCGCCTGCTGCGTCGGCACGTTGTAGCGGTCCTTGAGGTATTCGAGCGGTGAGGCCACGTGCAGCCGGGAGCGCAGCCGGTTGAGCCGGGGCGCGAACAGCTTCGCGCCGAGCAGCACGCCGATGGCGATGGGCAGCGCCCAGGTGACGTACGAGGTGATGCCGTACGTGTACGCGATACCGGCGTACCCGGTGAACATCACCGCGCTGTAGCCCGACATGTGGTGCGAGATGCCGGACAGCCACCAGGGCATCTTGCCGCCCGCGGTGAAGAAGTCGCTGACGTCGTCCACACGCTTGTGGGACCAGACACCGATCGCGGTCATGACGCCGAAGTACGCGACCAGGACGGCCCAGTCGAAGCCGTTCATGTGCCCCCTCCAGGGGTCCGCCTTGTGAACCTGCAGATACCGGACGGCACTTCGCCAGTACGCACATAGGCGGTGCCCCCGTGCGGGAGCGGGGACTTTGGGGGATTGAACCGCCGTTCGGAGGGGGCGGTCAAGACCTTTCCCGGTCACAGATATGAACACAGATCAGAAAGCAGAACGATTTTGCCTCCACTTTACCCGTACGGCTGTTGTCGTGCTCGTGACGTGGACCACACCATGAGCGGGCACTTCGTCAGACCACACAGGCAGGTTCACACCGACAAGTCGACAGGCGTACGGGATGCGGGTCCCGCACGGCTGGGAGAGGACGGCCAACTGGAATCCGCCATCGGTTCCGCTAGCGCATGAGTTCGCCGGCGTTCACGAGCAGCGACTGTCCCGTGATCGCCCGTGCCCGGTCGGACGCCAGGAACACCGCGGCGTCCGCCACATCCCCGTCCGTGGCCAGCTCGGGCAGCGCCATCCGCTCGGTGAGCCGCTTCAGGACGTCCGCCTCCGGTACGCCCTCGGTGTGTGCCGTGAACTGGACGTACGCCTCGACGGGCGGCCCCCACATCCACCCCGGCAGTACGGTGTTCACGCGGACGCGATGGGGCCCCAGCTCCCTCGCCAGCGAGTACATCGCGCTCGTCAGCGCACCCTTGGACGCCGCGTACGCCGCCTGCCGCACCTGGCTCGGCGCGGCCACCGACGACTGCGTCCCGATGATGACGACCGAGCCGCCGCACACCTTCAGCGCGGGCAGACAGGCCCGGGTCATCCGCAGGGTGCCCAGCAGATTCACGTCGATGACCGACTGCCAGGTGGCGAAATCCGCATCCTCCAGGCCGCCGAAGTAGCTGTCCCAGGCCGCCACGTGCACCACCGCGTCGATCCGCCCGAACCGCTCCGTCGCGAGCTCCGCGAGCGCCTCGCACTGCTTCTCGTCCGTGATGTCCGTGGCCCGGTACGCCGTGTGCGCGCCGTCCGGGTCGAGCTCGGCCGCGGACGAGGCGAGATTGGCCTCCGTGCGCGCCCCCAGTACCGCGTTGCCCCCGTCCCGTACGACCGCCGCCGCGACCTGATGGCCGAGCCCGGCGCCGACCCCCGAGACGACGACCGTCTTCCCCGCAAGCAGTGACATCCGAGGCCTCCCCTTCTTTGTGGCTCGGTTCGCCCTGACGTGGCTCTGGCGCATTGTCTGACGGGGCGTCAGAGTATGGGCGTCCGGCGGAGGAAGGAAGACCGAGGAAGGGGATCGTCATGTCGGAGGAGACCCGTAGCGAGGTGTACGCGGAACTGGCCGCCCTCGGCCCGTACGGCGTCCACCCGGGCCACGCCCTGATCACCATGGTCGAGCCGCACCCGGGCCACGAGTACGCGTACAACCGCTGGTACGAGGACGACCACTACTACGCCGGCGCGATGGCCATGCCCTGGATGTACGCGGGTCGCCGCTGGGTCGCCACCCGCGATCTCCAACTCCTTCGGTACCCGGAGAAGTCGGCGGTCGCCCAGCCGGTCACCGCCGGCTGCTACCTCTCGACGTACTGGGTCACCGAGGGCCGCTACGACGACCATATGAGGTGGACCGTCGGCATCAACAAACGGCTGAATCGCGACGGCCGTGTGTACCAGGACCGGACACATGTCTTCACGGCCTTCCAGGACCACGAGGCCACGGTGTACCGCGACGGCGCCGCCGGCCCCCGCGACTTCCACGCCCTGGACCACCCCTACGCGGGCCTCGTCCTCCAGGTCGTCGACGCCGACTCCGCCGACCGGCGCGCCGAACTGCTGGAGTGGCTGCGCGCCCGCCACCTCCCCAGGCGCCTGGCGGGCTCCCCGGCCGCGATGGTGACCCTCTTCCGCCCCACCCCACTCCCCGGCGACCGTATGACGTACGTGAAGCAGGTCGAGGGCGTCGACACCCGGCTGACCCTCCTGTGGTTCCTGGAGACGGACCCGAGGGAGTGCTGGGAGGACCACTTCGGCGGACTGGAGGAAGAGGTCGCGGAAGGGGGGTTGGGGAAGGTGGAGCTGGTGGCCCCCTTCATCCCGACGGTGCCGGGGACGGACAGGTACGTGGATCGCCTGAGGTGAACGGGGGCGCCCCGGAGGCGAACCGAGCCCCAAAAGGGGGTTAGCCCCCTCGGCCAGGACGGCGGGCCAGTCGAGAGGGCTATTTCGGTGGTGCGTATGCGGTTGGTCGGTGCAGTTGTGGTGGTGGATGCAGAGGTCGACGCATCAGGCGAGGTCGGAAGCCCCCCGGCTGACCTCGGCCACGAAGGCGTTCCACGAGTCCGCGGGGAACGCCAGCGTGGGGCCCGCGGGCACCTTGGAGTCCCGTACGGCCATCGCCGCGAGAACCGGGGACTTGACCTCGACACATGCGCCGTTGCCGGTGGAGTAGGAGGACTTGGTCCACGTGTCCGTGGCGCCTTGCTGGATTGCCATTTTCGCTCCGGATAGCCAGTTGTTGAGAGTTGCTGTCACCGCACTGCGGGTTCGCTACGGAACTCGCCGTGCGGTTTGCGCCAACGTTGTTGCTCGATGGCGTGATCGACGCTACTCGCCAACATCGGCGGGCGAAGTGACCGTTCACTCGTCCGGGTGGCATATTCCATTGGAGTCTTCCGCCCCGGCGTGGTGAGGGTGTAGTGTCCGGCACTTTCCCACCGGGGCCCGTTCTCAGGGGGTGCGCGTCAGCGCGCGTACTCCTTGGCGATGTCCGCGATGAACTGCCGAGACTGCTCCACGTTCAGGGCCTGCGCCCGCAGATGCTCGTACATCACGCTGTATTTCTGGACGTCGTTCGCCTTCTCCAGATACAGGTCGCTGGTGACGCCCTCGATGTAGACCACGCTGGAGTCGGCCGCGTCGGGGAACTCCAGGATCGCGTACTGCCCGTTGAGTCCCGGGTGCGCGCCCATGTCGAAGGGGATCACCTGCACGGTGACGTGCGGGAGCTGGGACTGTTCGACGAGGTGTTCCAGCTGGTCGCGCATGAGGGAGCGGTTGCCGACGACGCGACGCAGGGCGGACTCGTCGAGAACGGTCCACAGCCGGAGCGGGTTCTCCGGGGCGGAGATACGTTCCTGTCGACGCAGGCGCACCTGGACGCGCTTGTCGATGTCACCGGAAGCGGTCTCGGGCAGCGCGCCCGCGATCAGCGCCTCGGCGTACGGCCGGGTCTGCAGGAGACCGGGGACGACCTGGGGATCGTAGACGCGAAGTGACGCGGCGTCGGTTTCCAGCCCGATGTAGACGCTGTACGGGATGTCGCCGAAGGAGTGCCACCAGCCCTGCTGGCGCGAGTCCTTGGCCATCTGCATCAGGGAGTCGACGATCCGGTGGTCCTCGACCTCGTAGACCCCACACAGATCGCGGACGTCACGCTGGCTGATACTGCGCCGTCCGTTCTCCAGCCGGCTGATCTTCGACTGCGAGACCAGCAGCCGCTCGGCGACCTCTTCGGCCGTCATGCCCTTGAGCTCGCGGAGCCGGCGCAGCTCCTGGCCCAGCCGGCGCCGCCGGACGGTGGGATTGACACTTGACGCCACGGGACGTGCACCTCCGGCTGCGGGCCTCTACTTTGCGTATCTGCTGTTGAGCAGACTGCCACCAAGGTGCGTTCTACCGCTGGAAAACACCGGATATGCGCTGGGTACGCGCCAGTTCGGAGATCTGGCGTACATATCGCGCAGATCGCGTACGCGTACGTCGCCTTCACTCGTATCGCCCTCATATGCGCGACGCCCGCGAAATGCGGCCGCGCGGGGCGGTGGAGCCGTGTCGTCGTCCGGACGTACGGCCCCACCGTCCCGCGCGAGCCAGCGGCTCCCGAACCGGGTCTTGGGGACTGCGGTGCGGCGCTGGGGTCGTGCTGGCGGTGCGTGGCGGTGCTCTTTGTGGTGCGTGGCGGTGCTGTTGTGCGTGGTGGTGCGTGCGGTGCCTGGTGGCGCCGTGGGACTGCGGCTCAGTGGACCACGGCGCGCGCCATGGAACCGTGGCGCGGTTGCATCGGAACGCCGTGGGCGGGTTCCGGTGCGGACCTGACTCCGGCGGTGGCCGGGCGGCCTGCCGGTGCCGGGTTACGGCGTGGCTGTGCACCCACACCGTTCTGAACGTCCATGACCGCGTGGGCCACGAGGCCGCCCATGGGGTCATGCCTGATCAGGTCCCGTAGCCGGGAGCGGGACGAGCGTCCCTCATTGCCCGGATACAGGTGCTTGCCGAGACCGACCGCATGGGCCAGCGCGGCGAGCGCCGCGGTCCGCGGGTCCGGCGGTACGCCGGTGCGGATCGCGCTGTCCAGCCGGGACTTGATCTCCCGGCTGATCTCCGTGTCCGTCGCTTGGTAGCGAGTCGTCGGAAGCACCCCGCACATCTGACCGGCCACGGCATGGACCATGCCGCACCTCTCCAGATGCGAGAGGTAGGTCTGGCGCAACCCCAGTCGGGGTCCGCCAATCCAGTTGACCGCACGTACGGGTGCTCCGCGTCGGCGAAGCAGTTCCAACGCACAGTCCAGTGTTGGATCTCCAGTCGGCCGTGGCTGCACCACGGCGATACGATCCCCGTCTGGGGCTATCCGTCCGGCCAGCGCCAGCTCTACTAGCTGTGCTCCGGCCAGACCGAGGTCGAGCGACTGCGGCTGTGCGGTGGTACCCGTGGTCGGGTCCAACGCCAGCAGCAGAAGCTCTTCCGGAAGAGTTCTGCGGCTCCTGCCCATCCATGCCTCCCCGCGTGGATGAATGACAGGGTGACCCCTCTCACATTGGTCTGTCGAGAGTGCCTGACCGGTTCGTGATGGAACCAGTAGGTATGTCGTTCTCGTCTACCGCAGGGGTTAAGCCCGCACACAGGACACTGGTACATGGTTCGGACAGCGATGTCCGGGCGGCGGGACAAGGGTTCACGGTTCGTTGGGCGCCCGGTGGGTGGCGCACGGAGGAGGCATCGGTGGCGGGCGAGTCCCCCGACAGGTCGAAGCAGCACGAGTCGTCGGCTTCGTCGGCAGAAGCGACGCCGGGGACCCCGGCCGCGGTTCCGGGCCCGAGCCGGGCCGCCGCGGCGGCGGCGTCGGCCGATCCCCGTCTGGCGGTGGCCCGCGAACGGGCCGCCACCGTACGGGTGGATCAGGCGACGGCGGTGTTCTCGACGCGGGCGTTGGTGGAAGGTTCCGCCGGGTCCGGGGGGAAGGGCCCCGTGGAGGACGCGCGACTGCGCGAGGCCGTGGCCGCCTGGGTCGCAGGGGCGGACGAGGAGGCCCCTGAGGGGGAGTCCGAGGTTCCGGAAGCCTCCACGGGCCCGGAGGACTCCGACAAGGCCTCCAAGGCCTCCAGGGGCGCGGAGAAGGCCGTTGCGGTGGCGGAAGGGGACGACGCCGGGACCGAGATCGAGGCCGGGACCGGGGCGGAGGCGGAGGCTGAGACCGAGGTTGGGGCCGAGGTTGAGGCCGAGGTTGAGGCTGGGGCTGAGGGCGAGGCTGACGGAGAGTCGGCTTCGGGGTCCGACGCCAGTGCCGACATCGATGCCGACGCTGATGCCGACTCCGACTCCGACTCCGACTCCGACGCGGACTCTGACGCCAAGTCCGAGGTCGAGGCCGAAGTTGGTGCCGAGGTCGAGGCCGAGGCCACGGCGCCGGATGACGCCGACGCCGAACCGAAGACGGACGCGAAGTCCACGGCGGACGCCGAGTCCGAGACGGAGTCCGAGTCCGAGACCGAGGACTCGAAGCCGGAGGCGAAGGACTCTCCGAAGGACGCGTCCGAGACGTCTGGGACCTCGAAGAAGACCTCCGAGTCCTCCGAGTCCTCCGAGTCCTCCGAGGGCTCCGAGTCCTCCGAGGGCTCCGAAGGTCCCGAGGATTCCGCGACCCCCGAGGCCCCCTCGGACGTCGAGGGCTCCAAGGACACGCCGTCCGCCGACGATTCGACGTCCGCCGACGACTCGCCGTCCGCGAAGGACGTCCCGGACACCGACGACTCGCCCCAGCCCCCCGTCGACCAGCCCACCGCCATCTTCAAGGCGCCGAAGCGCCCGGCGGTGGACCAGCCCACCACCATGCTCAAGTTGGGCGGCGCCAAGCCGGCCACCGACAAGCCCGCGGACCAGTCGAAGGCCGACCAGCCCAAGGCGGACCGGCCGAAGCCCGAGACCCCGTCCGAGCGCACCAGCAAATTCGTGGCCCTCAAGCCCCTCGACGAACCCGTGTCGAGGGTGAAGCCGAAGACCACCGCGACCCCGCCCGTTCCCGCCGCCTCCTCCTCGCCCACCAGGGTGGCCCCCGCCGACGCCACCGCCGCCCTCCCGCAGGTCGGCCCCGAGCGGACCACGCAGCAGCCGCTGCCGCCGAAGCCGCCGCTGGACCTGCTGGCCGAGCTGACGAACACGCCGCCGCCCCCGCAGACCCCCGTGCGGACGCTCGCGCGCCGGGTGAAGATCTGGACGCCGCTGGTCCTGCTGCTCGCGGTCGTCTTTGCGGTCGCACAGTCGCTCCGGCCGGTGCCGACCCCCACGCTCGACCTCACCGCCGAATCCAGCTACACCTTCGGCGGCGGCGGCGCCTCCATCCCGTGGCCGTCCTCCGGTCAGGGCGCGCTCGACGTCCAGGGCATCGGTTCGTTCGGCACGTCCGGCGAACAGAAGGCGGCGCCGATCGCGAGCGTCGCCAAGGTGATGACGGCGTACCTGATCCTGCGCGACCACCCGATCAAGTCCGGCGACGGCGCGAAGATCAAGGTGGACCAGAAGGCCGAGGACCAGTCGGACGCCGGCGACGAGTCGACCGTCAACGTGCACGCGGGCGACACCATCACGCAGAAGGAGGCCCTGGAGGGCGTCCTGATCGCCTCGGCGAACAACGTGGCCCGGCTGCTGGCCCGCTGGGACGCCGGTTCCGAGACGGCCTTCGTCGCCAAGATGAACGCCGCCGCCAAGGAACTCGGGATGACGAACACGACGTACACCGACCCGTCCGGCCTGACGAAGACGACCGTGAGCACGGCCGCGGACCAGGTGAGGCTGGCCAAGGCCGCGATGAAGGACGCTTCCTTCCGCGAGGTCGCCCGGATGATGGAGTACACCGACTACAAGGGCACCAGGCACAGCAACTGGAACCACCTCGTCGGCTCCAACAACGTCATCGGCATCAAGACGGGCACCACCACCGCGGCCGGCGGCAACCTCGTCTTCGCGGCGACCAAGGAGATCGGCGGCGAGGTGCGGACCATCGTCGGAGCGGTGATCAGCCAGGGCCCCGGCGGCAACGACAACACCATCCTCGGCGGCGCACTGGCCGCGGGCGACAAGCTGATCCGCGCCGCGCAGGCCTCGCTGAAGTCCGCGACGATCCTGAAGAAGGGCGATGTCGTCGGTTACGTCGACGACGGGCTCGGTGGCCGTACGCCGGTCGTGATCACCAAGGACGTCACGGCGGTCGGCTGGGCGGGGCTCAAGGTCAAGCTGTCCTTCGTCTCCTCGGAGCTGCCGCACTCCGCGAAGGCCGGCACCAAGGTGGGCTCGCTCACCGTGGGCGACGGCGGCAGCAGCAGCGCCGTGCAGGTTCCCGTCGAGCTCCAGAAGGACCTCGTCGAGCCGGGCTTCGGCGCCAAGCTGACCCGGGTGAGCTGAGCGGCCGTACACGGCGAGCCCGAGTGGACGTACGCAGGAGGGTACGGGCGTACGGGTACGGGTACGGGCGTACGAGTGGGGCGCGCTTCCGGCAGGGGGCGTATCCCCCGTACGCCGGAAGCGCCCCGAACGCCGTGTGAACGCGCCGTGAGCCCGCCGTGAGCGCGGCACGAACGCACCGCACCCCGTCGGGGCGCCCCACCCGGGAGCTCCCCGGCGGGGTGCGTGCTAGCGTCGCGAGATCGGGGCAGGTCGCGGGCCGCGGGTCCCGGGCCGAACACGAGAAAACGGGACACGGGAGCCTTGCAGTGGCGACAGCGGAGCCGACACACGCCGACGACGCCGATCCTGGCCCTGGACCAGGTCCTGAACCGGGTCGCGGACCGGGCTCGCGAATACGGCTGCCCGCACACGCCACCGACGGGGGCCCCGCCGACGACAGCCTCACGGACGACGAGCCGCGGGAGCCCGTGACGCCGGAGTCCCCGAGGCGGGAGTCCCTGACGCGGGAGCCCGCGGTCCAGGGCCGACGTACCCGCCTCAAGGCCTTCGTCCTGCGCCACCCCGTCGCCTCCGTCACCGTTCTGGCCGGCCTCCTGCACGTCGCCTGGTTCTTCACTTTCGCGAACAGTGGCGGAGACCTCGCCGCGCAGGACGCGTGGGCGGAGTTCGTCGGACGGCACCCGGACTCGGCGTACAACCTCGCCTGGTACGGCGGTATGCACCCGGTGTCGTACAGCGTGGTGTCGCCGTATCTGATGTCGGTCCTCGGCGTCCGTACGACGCTGATGATCGCCGGGACGATCTCGGCGGGCCTGCTGACGATGATCCTCATCCGCAGCCGGGCGATACGGAAGCCACTCGCGCCCGCCCTCGCGGGTGTCTTCGCGCTCGTCTGCAACGCGATATCGGGGCGAGTCACGTACGGACTCGGCATGGTCTTCGGGCTCGCCGCGGCGGCCGTGGTCTTCTGCTGGCCGTACCGCTGGCGCTACAAGCGCTGGGCGAAGGCCCTGTGCGCGGCGCCGCTCGCCGCGCTGGCGACCGCCGCGTCGCCGGTGGCGGGACTGTTCGTGGGCCTGGTCGCGGCCGCCCTGTTCCTCCAGAAGCGCCGGCCCGGCGCGTACGCGCTCGGCATCGCGCCGACCGTCGTCGTCGCGGTCTCGGCGTGGCTGTTCCCCTTCTCCGGCACCCAGCCGATGTCCTTCGGCTCGGCCTCGCTGCCGCTGCTCTACGCCGGGCTGGTCTTCGCACTCGTCCCCAAGGAGTGGAAGACGGTACGGATCACGGCGGCGGTGTACGGCCTCGCCGTGCTCCTCGTGTGGCTGATCAGTTCCCAGATCGGCTCGAACATCTCCCGCCTGGCGATGCTGTTCGCGGGCGTCGTGCTGCTCGCCGCGCTCCCCTTCACGGTGCCGAAGTCACGCAAGTGGTACGTGACTGTCCTCGCCTTCGCCGGATTCGTCGGGTGGATCGGCTTCAAGTCGGTCGACGACATCTTGCACACGACACCGGCGGCGTCCTGGGCCCGCGAGCTCGCTCCGCTGGTGAACCAGCTCCAGGTGGTCGGTGCCGAGAAGGGCCGCGTCGAGGTGGTACCCGCCCGCTCCCACCGCGAGGCGTCCGCGCTCGCGCCGTACGTGAACCTCGCCCGCGGCTGGAACCGCCAGGCCGACATGGAGCGCAACCCGCTCTTCTACGACGACACCCTCAACTCCGCGAACTACCACGAGTGGCTTCAGCGCTGGGCCGTTCACTACGTGGTGCTGCCCAAGGGCGAACCGGACGGGGACGGCGGCGAACGCGAGCGGCGGCTGGTCCAGCGCGGTATGCCCTACCTCCGCCAGATCTGGGGCGACGCGAACTGGCAGCTCTTCTCGGTCACGGATCCCATGCCGCTGGCCGATCCGCCGGCCGTCGTCGACCGGGCGGAGCAGGGCGAGCTGACCATCGAGGTGAAGAAGGCGGGCCGCGTTCTCATTCGCATTCCGTACTCCCCGTGGCTCGGGCTCGTCGACGCCAAGGGCAAGAGCGTGAAGCCGCCGCAGGAGACGCAGAAGTCCAAGCACCGTGCGGAAGGTAAGCCGAAGACGTACGACAACCTCAACGGCTGCCTCATGGAAACCCCGGAGAACGCCTCCGGCGACAAGTGGACGGAGCTCCTGGCCCCCGCCCCCGGCACCTACCGCCTGGCGGCCCCGTACCAACTCCCCCGGGGAACCCCGTGCCCCGAGGAACTGCGCTGACCCGCCCTGCGGCCACCTTCCACGTGGAGTGCTTCGGCTGCGGGCCGGTGGGGGCTGGTCGCGCAGTTCCCCGCGCCCCTCAAGAGCGCTGGCCCGCATCCTTCAGCCCGTCCGGCGTTTGAGGACGAGGCCGTTCAGGCCGATCGGGGGTTTGGGGGGCGCCCCGCCCACGGCTCACTTCACCGGAAACGCCACGTCACACACCGCGTCCTCCGGCCCCGCCGCATCCCAGTCCGCGAAGTACACCTCCCGGCAGGGACCGTCGTACGACAGCCCCCGCTCCCCGATCCACGCCTCGACCGCCTCGAACGCGGCGATGATCTGCGGATGAGCCACCTGCGCCTTGGTGATCCGCGCGTACGCGAGCCGTTGCGCCGGCTCCACCCGCACCCCGATCCCCGACGCCCGCCCCCGCTTCTCGGCCCACGCCCGCGCAGCCTCCTCGTCGGCGACCGGCACGCACGACTCGGCCGGCCCGTCGCTCTCCATGCTGACCTCGGCGTAATAGACGACGAAGGGCGAGCCGGTCGTCCCGCCGCACTCCCGCGCCCCGTCCTCCAGTCGCCCCAGCGAGGCCGGAATCCAGACCGGCAGCTCATCCGCCAGCGTGTGCCGCTTCTCCGTCAGCACCACCCGCTCCGGCACATCCACCGTCTCGACCACGAACTTCCCGTACATGTCGGTACTCCTCCCTGACAGCCGTCCACGGAGGTACTCGGCGAGCGTCCGCTGCGAAGCGAACCGGGCCTCGGCATCCGCCCAGTACATGGCGAGGAGCACCGCGCCCTGCGCCGCCCCGGCCTCCACCACCTCGGCGATCCGCGCGAGCGGCATGTCGAGCTGCCGCAGCAGCGCGACCAGGCGGGCACGCTCGACCTGGTCGGCGCGGTAGTAGCGGTATCCGCTGACCTCGTCGACGTGGGCCGGAGCGAGCAGTCCGAGCCGGTCGTACAGCCGAAGCGCCTTCGGCGAGAGCCGCGCGCGGGCGGCGAACGCGCCGATCGTGAGCAGTTCCTCTTGCACGAGCCCATCCTCCGTCACCGGGAGCCTTCGGCCCGGTGACAAAGGACGCTGCTCCCTGCCCCAGGGGCAAGGTCAACCAACGGCACTCAAGAGCGGACCCCGGAGTTACGCGAGCGCCTTCTCCACCGCCGCCACGACCTCCGCCGACTCCGGCTCGGTCTGCGGCGAGAACCGCGCCACGACGTCTCCACCCGGCCCGATCAGGAACTTCTCGAAGTTCCAGCGGATGTCCCCGGTGTGGCCCTCGCCGTCGGCGGTGTCCACAAGACGCTGGTACAGCTCGTGCCGCGCGTCACCGTTGACGTCGACCTTCTCGGTCATCGGGAAGGTGACGCCGTAGGTCGCGGAGCAGAACTCGGCGATCTCCTCGGAGGTGCCGGGCTCCTGCCCCATGAACTGGTTGCAGGGCACTCCGAGCACGGTGAAGCCCTGCCCCGCGTACTGCGCGTGCAGCCGCTCCAGCCCCGCGTACTGCGGGGTCAGCCCGCACTTGGAGGCCACGTTCACGACGAGCACGGTCTTGCCGCGGTACTGCCCGAGGTCCGCGGAGCCGCCCTGGAGGGAATCGATCTGGACGTCGAGCACGGAACTGCTTGAACTGTCAGTAGTCATAAACGGATGCTAACTCCGCTTGATGTCGCCCCGGCCGCCGCCCGTCGTCCGCCCCGCATCCGCTCAGCGTCCGCCCGGCCGGGTCCCCGTCCGCTCGGTAAGGTCGCGAACGTGACCACAGCGAACACGATCAAGGGCATCTACGAGGTACTCGACGACCGCTTCGTCACCGGCCGCTGCACGAACGGCGACGGCAGGCTGGAGGTCCTCCACGACGGCTCCCGCTGGGCCGAGGGCCCGCTGTACGTGCCCGCCTGGCGCCAGCTGATCTGGAGCGACATCCCCAACGACCGCATCCTGCGCTGGGACGAGCCCACCGGCACGGTCGGCGTCCTGCGCACCCCCGCGGGCAACAGCAACGGCAACACCCTGGACCGCGAGGGCCGCCTGATCAGCTGCGAGCAGGGCAACCGCCGGGTGACCCGGACGGAGCACGACGGATCGGTCACGGTCCTCGCCGACCGTTACGACGGCAAGCGGCTCAACAGCCCGAACGACGCGGTCGTACGGTCGGACGGTTCGGTCTGGTTCTCCGACCCGGACTTCGGGATCCTGAGCGACTACGAGGGCCACCGGGCCGAGTCGGAGACCGGCGCGTGCCACGTCTACCGCCTGGACCCGGGGACCGGTGAGGTACGGCTCGCCGCGGACGGCTTCGACGGGCCGAACGGCGTCGTCTTCTCGCCCGACGAACGGCAGCTGTACGTCTCCGACTCCCGCGCCGCCCGCATCCGTGTCTTCGACGTCCGCGACGACGGCACCCTCGCGGACGGGAGAACGTTCGCGGAAGCAAAGAGTGGCGTCCACTTCGACAACATCCGCTTCGACGACGAGGGCAGGCTGTGGGCGGCCGCCCTGGACGACGGGGTGCACTGCTACGACCCCGACGGCACCCTCATCGGCCGGCTCCTGGTCCCCGAGAGGGTCTCCAACATCACCTTCGGCGGCCCCAAGAACAACCGTCTCTTCATCACGGCGTCCACGTCCTTGTACTCGCTGATGATGTCGGTGACCGGCGCCCCCCGCATCCAGCGGCACCGGTAGATCGGCACACCGCCGCCCCGCGGCACCCGCTCCTTCCGTCCTCCACCCGTCCTACTCCCGCTGGGCCTTCACGAGTACCTCATGTTCGTCGGCGATGTGACGACGGGCCGGTTCATCCCGCCCGCGGTCCGCGGCCGCCTGGGCATTCCGTTCCTGCTGCTCCTGGCGGCGCCGTATCTGCCGTTCGCGCTGGGGCCGGGGATGGCGATCACATCGGTCGCGGCGACTCTGCTGATTTCGGGCTCCCGCCAACGTCCGGAAGTATCCACACCACAACAGAAGCAACCAGAAGTGAACTCCCTCTGAACCCCGAAAGGTTGTGCGACGGCAGCCACAACTCCTTCTCGGAGGACGTCGTCGAACGGGATGACCACACGCGCACAGACATACACACAGACTTGCGCGCGGACCTCATCGGCCCCCAGGGCCCCGTTGGGCCCATCGGGCCCCGTGGAGGAGAACCGACCATGTTCAGTCGCCGTATCACCGCTCTGCCGAGGGCGCTGGCGCTCGCCACCGCCGCCGTGGCCGTAACCGTCGCCGCCCCCGCGGCACACGCCGCGCCCGCCAAGAGCGCGACCGCGGTCGTCGTCGGCCAGAAGCTGTTCTACACGGCGGCCGCCGGTCAGACCAACCACCTGTCCATCTCCTGGGCGCTCGGCGCGTTCGACCCGGATTCCCAGCTGAGCGACTTCATCTACACCTTCGACGACACCGTCAAGATCTCCCTGGGCGCGGGCTGCGTCCGCCCGGCCGGCGGCGACGACACCAAGGCGGTCTGCACGGTGACCGAGCCCAACACCTCGGCGTCCGATCTCGACTCCCTGATCGTCGACCTCGGCGACGGCAACGACACCGCGACGACCAGCAACACCAGCGGCGGGTACACGAGGATCTACGGCGGGCCGGGCAACGACACTCTGACCGGCCACGGCGTCGATGTCCTCTACGGCCAGGGCGGCAACGACCGTCTCTCCGGCGGCGGCGGGGTCTACGACGAGGGCGCGAACGGCGGCGCGGGCAACGACACCCTCGTCAACTGCAGCGCCGAGTGCCATGGCGGCGCGGGCAACGACAGCCTGTCGGGGACGAGCGGCGACAACTCCCTGTTCGGCGACGACGGCAACGACAAGCTGTACGGCAACGCGGGCCGCGACCTCCTCCAGGGCGGCCGCGGCGACGACACCCTGTACGGCGGCGCGGGCGACGACAAGCTGTACGGCAACAGCGGCAATGACGTCCTGCACGGAGGCGCAGGCAAGGACTTGCTGTCCGGAGGTCCCGGCCGCGACAAGACGTACCAGAACTGACCCGTTCGCGGGGTGGTCGGGCGGGCGTGAGGAACGCCGGCCCGACAGGCTCTCGGTCTCCCTCGGGGCCGAGAGCCTGATCGTCCCCCTGACGTCAGGCCTTGCCCGTCCCGGACCCCTCGACGGCGCGCAGGGCCTCGATGACGCTGGCCACATGAGCGCGGGCGGCCGCCTCGGCGCGCTGCGGATCACGCGCGGCGATGGCCTCGACGAGGGCGAGGTGCTCGCCCAGGGAGACCTGGGGGCGCCCGGACTGCAGGGCCAGCCGGAACTGGTGGCGGACGATCTGCGCGTTCAGGCGGGTGAGGAGTTCGGCGGCGGTGTCCTGGCCGGAGATGTCCCTGACGAAGTCGTGCAGTTGGCGGTTGAGGTCGGAGTACTTCAGGGGCTCGGCGGCCTGGACGGCGGCGCGCAACTGCTCGCCGAGCGCGAGGAGTTGCGTGCTCTGCGCATCGGTGATCCGTTCGGCGGCCTTGGCCGCGCACAGCCCCTCGAGCACCATGCGGCACTCGTAGATCTCCACCGCCTCGCTCACGGACACGGTACGGACCCGGGCACCGCGGTTGCGGATCCGCTCCACAAGACCGTCGGCGGCGAGATCGACCAGCGCGGCCCGCACACTGGCCCGCGTGACATCGAACTGCTCGGCCAACTCGGCCTCGACCAGGCGCTGTCCTGGCACCATGTCACCGGCGAGGATGGCCCTGCGCAGCGCGACGAGGGCCTGCTCCTTGGCCGCGGCGCCGCTGCCTTTGGCACTGCCGGTAGCTGGGGACACGTACGTACTCCTTCGGTCTCGAACTCCTGGAGCGTCTCGGGCTTCCTTGAGCCCTCCGCTCTCCTTGGAGATGGTTACCGACCGTAGGATGGGTACACAAAATCGTCAACAATCTGGCCCCGACAGTTGGGGTCCGGGCCCGGTGGCTGCTGGCATTCTGGGGGTGTGGTCGTGGAGCGGATGCGGATCCGCCGGGGAGGGGAGCGTGCCATGGGCGGGGCGGAGCGGGATCGGGTCGGTACGGAGCCGATGGGTCCCGAGCAGATGATCGAGGAGGCGCGGAAGGCGTTCTTCGTGATGTTCGGGTTCCTCGCGCTGGTCTGGCTGGCGCAGCTCGCGAACTTCGCCGACCACTACGCACTCTCGCGGGACCACGGAGTGGTGTCCGGCGACATCGGCACGCTGCCCAACATCCTCACCGCACCCTTCCTGCACTGGAACTGGGCACACATCGAGAGCAACTCGGGACCGCTGTTCGTCTTCGGATTCCTGGCCGCCTACCGAGGGGTGGTCCGCTTCCTCGGGCTGAGCCTGCTCATCGTGGTGACCAGCGGTCTCACGGTCTGGTTCCTCGAGCAGGGCAACGTGGACACGGTCGGCGCCAGCGGCCTGATCTTCGGGTACTTCGGCTATGTCGTGGTACGCGGGCTCTTCGACCGGCACCTGATCGACACGCTGATCGGTGTCGTCATGGCGGCCTCCTTCGCCTACATGCTCACCGTGGCGGTGCCCGGGACGCCGGGGGTGAGCTGGCTGGGACACCTCGGCGGCCTGATCGGCGGCCTGGTCGGGGCCTGGCTCTTCCGGGACCGACGCCCCCGGCCCGCCAAGGACACCCGCTCCGGCGGCGGCACCGGCCCGACCACCCGCGGCGCCCTTCAGCCCCGCGCCGACAACCCGCGCGCCGACCTCCACAAGGAACTCGGCGACCTGGGCCTGCTCTAGGCCCTGTCGTCAAATTCCCGTCTGCCCCGCGACGCCATGCACGCACTCTCACCGCACCGGGCACAGACCCAAGTACATCCAGTACGAGGGCCTGTGCCCGGCACGCCGAGAGCACGCACCTGACGCCGCAGGGCCCGCCCTTCGGGCGGACGACGGGAATTTGACGACAGGACCTAGACCCCGCCCTTCGGCCTACCTCCCGGCCCGCAGGGCCCCGTCCTCGCCTGTCTGCCCGCTGATCCGCGAGACACCGCACACCGCTGCCCCGGACCCCGCCGTATGCGGCCTGGCTCACACGGATAGGCCCGTATTGCGCGGTGGACAGTGGGTACGCGCCATTCCGTGGGCCTCGGCGGCGCCGTCATCCCTCCTGAAGGGCACAAATCCGGCAACCTTGTCATTTGGCCGTCGGGCACGTGATCGGGGGCTTCTGCGGCCTGTCCGCAAAAGAAGGACGACCCTGGAACGGGGGACGTATGACCCAGGCGGATGATCGCAGGGGACTGGCCGGCGTGGCCACGAGACAGGGGCTCGAGGCGGCGGTCGTGGAGGAGGCGCCGTTGCCGCAGGCGGCCCTCGCGCCCCGGGTGATCCCGGTCGGACCGGGCGCCCGCAAGGACCGGCTCGCCGCGTTGGACGGGCTGCGATTCCTGGCCGCGCTGTCGGTGGTCCTCTTCCACTTCGTCGGCCAGACCCCCGGGGCGATGGTCGTCGTCTGGGGTCGCCCGTACCGGAGCACCTTCCCGGAGGCGCACGATTACTTCGCCTTCGGACGGCTCGGCGTCGACCTGTTCTTCCTGATCAGCGGCTTTGTCATCTGCATGAGCGCATGGGGGCGCACCCCGCGTGACTTCTTCATCTCACGCGTCACCCGTCTGTACCCGATGTACTGGATCGCGATCGTGGTGTCGGCGTGCGTCATCTACTTCGCCGACACCCCGTTCGGGCACCCCAACCCGCGGGTGCTGTTCGCGAACTTCACGATGTTGCAGACTCCCCTCGGTGTGGCCAACCTGGATCCGGTCTACTGGACGCTCTGGCCGGAACTCTGCTTCTACCTCACGTTCGCGGTCGTGGTGTGGAAGGGCCTCACCCACCAGCGGGTGGTGATCTTCTGCGGGTTGTGGACGGTCGCCGCGGTGCTGGCGCCCAGCGCTCACATCCCGCTGCTTACGCTGATCGTGAACCCGACGTCCGCCCCGTACTTCATCGCGGGCATGGCCTTCTACCTCATGCACCGCTACCGGCCGACGCCGCTGCTGTGGGGGATCGTCGCCATGTCGTGGCTGCTTGCGCTGCACTTCCTGCTGGCGCCCCACGGCGGCCGCGTCAACTGGGCCACCTGGTCGCCGTGGCGCGGCTGGCTGATCCTCGTGACCACGGTGTTCTTCCTGCTGATGGGCGCCATCGCGCTCGGCGGGACCCGCCGGATCCGCTGGCGCGGGCTGACCGTCGCGGGCGCGATGACCTTCCCGCTGTACCTGTTGCACGACACCATCGGAATGACCGTCGCCCACCACTACGGCCACCGCATCGACCCCTCGGCGCTGGTCGTGGCCACGGTGACCGCTTTGATCGTCCTGTCGTACCTCGTGCACCGCTTCGTCGAGCGCCCGATCGCGCTGGCCATGCGGCGCTCGCTGAACACCGCCGCGTTCGGCCCGCAGCCGCCGACGCCGCGCTCTTGACGGGTAGAGTTCATCTCTTCGCCGGGTCCCCCCTGGTGGAGTCCCCGCGGTAGGTCGTGCCATGGCCGTTTCTCCTGACCTCGATCCGTACGCACGGTGGCGGCACGCGCTCGCCGAGGCCGACCGGGTCTTCGCGTCACCTCCCGGACTCGACAGCCCGGTGGACGGCTGCACTTACTGCACTCCGGAGTCGGAGCTGCGCATTCTCGGTGGCGATCCCGCCGACGTATCGGACGATCTCCTCGGACACTTCATGCGTGAGGTCGCCAGCCACTGGGACGCGGACCAGTACGTCGTCCTGTGGCGTCGTCTCATGCCGCGTGCGCTGCGCTATTGGGGGCCGGAGGGCCACGGCACCGATCCGTCCGCGGAAATCGGCCATCTCGGCCGGGACGGGGCCAGGTTCGTCGACTGGCCGGCGCCCGAACGTGCCGTGGTGGAGGAGGCCTTCCGCGCGCTGTTGGCCATGGCTCTGGTCGACGGTCGGTCTCCCTCGGACATCTCCGACCTCTTGGCGGGAATCGCGCAGGCGACGGGTGAACTGGAGCCGTGGCTGGAGCACATGGCCGGGCTCTCCGGCTCCGAGGCGGACGCCGGGCTCGTCCGCCTCGGCCTCGACTGGGCGACCGAACTCCTGTGGGAGGACTTCCGGTTCACGTGGTGGTACGACGGCGACCCTCAGGTGATCGCCGCCTGGCTGCCCACCCAGCGAGCCCGCATCGCCGCCTTCGCCACACGGCATCCGCGCTGCAAGACCGCGGCGGACGCGTTGGTCGCGCTCGACCGACTCGAAGCCGGTGACCACAGCCCGTGGCTGTACCCGTACGGCATGAAGGAGCTCCTCAGGCAGGCCCCATGAGCAGCCTGTGAGGGCCGTACGGGCGTCGGCTTCCTCCGCGCGCCACGAATGTGCTGGCCAGGCAGGCCGTTCGCACCGAAGGTGCTGTTTGGGTAAAGGGTTCGGCATCGACAGTTCAATGGTCTTGTCCTGTGCATGTCTCACTCGATGAGATGCACGGAGACCACTCCGTGCAACTCAGGACCACCCAGGGGGATTCATGCACATATCCCGTGCCGGGCGCGGTGTCGCGGCTTCCACGGCCGCCACCGCCGCCCTCGCCGTCGCCGCGCTGGCGACCGCTCCGCTGGCCGGCGTCACCACCGCCGCACCCGCCGCCGTACCGCACACCAAGGCTGTCCCGGCCATCGCCGGGCACACCCTGGTCCGCGACGTGGCGAGCCCGCTCTCCAGTGAGCAGTGCCAGGCCAAGTGGCACATCGCCTGTTACAACCCGCTCCAGTACCGCACCGCGTACGACCTCAACGCGCTGTACCGGAAGGGCATCACGGGCAAGGGGCGCACCATCGTCATCGTCGACTCGTTCGGCTCCCCGACGATCCAGCACGACCTCGACGTCTACAGCAAGCAGTTCGGTCTGCGCAGCACCAAGGTCAACGTGGTCAAGTGGGGCAAGGTCCCCGTGTTCGACCCCAAGAACTCGGACATGACCGGCTGGGCCGGCGAGACCACCCTCGACGTCGAGATGGCCCACGCCGTGGCGCCCGACGCCAAGATAGTCCTGGTGGAGACGGCGGTCGCCGAGACCGAGGGCGTCACCGGTCTGCCGGAGATGATGGACGCCGAGAAGCACATGATCGACCACGGCGTCGGCGATGTCATCAGCCAGAGCTTCGGCGCCACCGAGGACACCTTCCCCGGTTTCGACAAGGGCGACTTCTCCAGCATCAAGAAGCTGCGCTACGCCTTCCAGGACGCGAACCGCAAGCACGTGACCGTCCTCGCCTCCTCCGGCGACGGCGGCGCCACCGACCTGAAGGCGGACGGCAAGACCTACTACAACAAGCGCGTCAACTCCTGGCCCTCGTCGGACCCGTTGGTCACCTCCATCGGCGGCACCCAGCTCCACCTGGACGACAAGGGCCGGCGCGTCAAGCCCGACAGCGTCTACAACGACTACGGCTCGGGCGGCGGCGGCCAGTCCCATGTCTTCACCCGCCCGGCCTTCCAGAACGGTGTGAACAACGTCGTCGGTGCCCGCCGCGGCACCCCGGACGTGTCGCTGGCCGCCGCGGTCAACGGCGGCGCCTGGATCTACTCCAGCTACGACCCGACCGCCATCGGCTGGGACGTCACCGGCGGCACCAGTGAGGCCAGCCCGCTCTTCTCGGGCATCATCGCCCTCGCCGACCAGGCGGCCGGCCACCGGGTGGGCAACATCAACGAGGCGCTGTACGCCCTCTCCAAGCGCGCCGCCCACCACGACAAGAGCACCGGCATCGTCGACGTGAACGACGGCACGAACAACAGCTACGAAGGCGTCACCGGCTACAAGGCCGTCAACGGCTACGACATGGCCACCGGCGTCGGCACCGTCGACGCCCTCCGCTTCGTGCCCGCCCTCGCCCGGGCGAGCCACCGCGGCTGAGTTGCCCCTGAGAGTTGCCCCTGAGACGGCCCGGGTTCCACACCCGGGCCGTCCGTCTGTTCATCTGCAGAAATCAAGTCGGTGGATTCAGGCTGAGAGGATCGAAATACTCGAAATCGGCGGCAGGCTGATTCATGCCCGCTTGCACATATCCGCCTTCGGAATGCCGCCATCTTCCTCGATTAGCGTGTCGGACAAATGGCCATGGTCGCCCTTGTTACTGTGCGGACCCCAAGGGCTTTCCATACAAGGGATACAGACCATGCACGATTATTCTCGTCGCGGCCTGCTCAAAGCGACGGCGGCCGCCGGCGCCGGCGCGGTGGTTCTCCCGGGCATCGCGGCCGCAGAAGCCCCGGGCGCGAGCGCCGCGACCGAAGAGGCCGAAGGCGCGAATTGCAAGCCGGCGAAGCTGACCGGTCGCATCGTCCGTCCCGAGAACCCCGGGTACGCGAGTGCGAGCCTGGGTTGGGACGAGTACTTCGCTCACTATCCGCTGGTCATCGTCTTCGCCCAGAACACCCAGGACGTGGTCAACGCCCTGACGTGGGCGCGGCAGAACGACGTCGCGCTGCGGGTGCGGAGCGGCCGCCACAGCCTCGAGGGCTGGTCGAACGTGGACAACGGCATCGTGATCGACGTCAGCGAGTTGAAGTCGGTCCACATCGACACCGCCTCCCGTATCGCGACAGTGGGGGCCGGGCTCAACCAGTTGGAGGCCGTCACCGCGCTCGCGAAGAAGGACCTCGCGGTGACGACCGGGACAGAGGGCAGCGTGGGCCTGTCCGGTGCGACGCTCGGCGGTGGTCTCGGCTTCCTCACCCGCTACCTCGGCATGGCCTGCGACAGTCTTGTGGGGGCCGAGGTCGTCGTCGCGTCGGGTGCCGAGTGCGCCAAGGTGGTCAAGGCGGACCTGAACAACCACTCGGACCTGCTCTGGGCGCTGCGCGGGGCGGGGAACGGCAACTTCGGGATCGTCACGTCACTCACCTACCAAGCGGCTCCGCTGAAGAGCGTCACTTATGTGCAGGCGACTTGGAAGGGAATCGGGGACCTGCACGGGGTCTTCGACGCATGGCAGCGCACGGCACCGACCGCCGACAACCGCCTCGGAACCCAGGTCGAGATCCACAGAAACCAGATCCTGCTGTTCGCGGTCCTCGCTGAAGGATCGCCGGAAGAGGCGAACGAGTTGCTGGCCCCGATTCTGTCGGTCGGCGACCCCCAGGTCTCGGTGCAGGTGGGTAACTGGGGCGACGTGTACGCGGGATTCCAGATTCCGACCGCGGACGAGCCCGCGAACTGGAAGTTCTTCTCTCAGTTCACCAGAAAGCCGTTCCCGAAGAAAGCGATCAGCCTGATCGCCTCATTCATGCAGGACGCCCCCACGGACGACAGCAACTTCTTCACCCAGGCCTTCGGCGGGGCGGTCAGGAAGAGCCCCCGCGGCGGCACCGCGTTCCCGCATCGCGACGCGCTCTTCTACTCCGAACCCGGCGCCGGCTGGGGGACTCGGACAGGACAACCAGGTGTCTGCGACCCTCTCACCCCGCAGGCCCAGGCCTGGATCGCCGAGTTCAGCCAGGCACTACGGCCCTACGTGGACGGCGCCTACGTCAACGTGCCGAACGTCGGAATGCAGGACTGGGAGACCGCCTACTGGGGATCCAACTTCGACCGGCTGCGCAAGACCAAGGCGAAGTACGACCCCCGCAACGTCTTCCAGTACGAGCAGAGCATCCCGCCCGCGTTCTGCTGACCGGAACGACGGAAAGGGCCGGCCCCGGAGGAAACCCCTCCTGAGCCGGCCCTTCTCGCTGTCGACGGACGCGGTGCTCGTGCCCGAGGCCGGCCGGTTCGCGCCGGCCGCGCGGGTCGGGTTCCAGCGCCTGGGGACTGCCCTGGCAGGCGTCCCGAATCCTCGGACCGGGACGCCTGTCACGCCGGCCCGTCGAACGCGCCGAGGATCAGGGCTTCGAGTTGCTGTGCGACCTGGTCCAGGGGCTCCATGCTGCGCTTGGCGCGGCACATGGCGATGGCGCCCTCGACAGATGCCACGATGAGGGTCGCGAGCCCGGGAGCCTGGCCGGGGGCGGCGCCGTGCTCGCGCAGCGCCTCGGCGAGCAACCGCTCCCAGCGGTCGAACGCCTCGGTGGCGGCGACGAGGGCAGGCGGAGTCTCGTCGGCCGGCGGCTCCTCGACGGCGACGGCCAGATGGACGGAGCCGACGCGCCACAGCTCCAAAATGCCGACGGAGTGTCGTCGTGCCAGGCTGAGAGGGATCACGCCGCTCCGGGAGCTCGGCTGACCGGATGGCCCCGCCACCCAAGGAGGCCGACATGGCCGGTGACGCCGTCCGATCGGGAACGGCCAATGCCAACCCGCGCCCGTGGCATGCGCCCACATCGAACACCACCGTCTTCGCGGCGGCACTGATGATCTTCGGTGGTGCGATGGCGATCTTCGAAGGAATCGCGGCCATCTCCAAGGACAGCCTGTTCATCGCGACGCGTCACTACGCGTTCGAGTTCAGTCTGGCGGGCTGGGGCTGGGTGCACCTCATTCTGGGCATCGTCATCGTCCTCGCGGGCTGCGCCGTGCTCAGCGGAGCGCTGTGGGCGCGCTTCTTCGGTGTATCCGTGGCAGGGCTCGGCGCGATCGCCAACTTCCTGTGGGTGCCGTATTACCCCCTGTGGGCCCTGACGTTGGTCGCCGTCAACGTCTTCATCGTCTGGGCTCTGTGCACGGGTATGCACAGAGAGGCCGACGACGGACGGAAGGCCTGAGCGGGTCCCCTGGGGCCGCCCGCCCCGGGGGTGCGGGGAGACCGTGAGCCACGGCCTGGCGAGATCTCCAGGAATGGCGGACTCCCCGGTCATGAAGTAGTGGCGCCTGCGACAAGTCGTCATTGGCGCCTACCGCCGTAGACCCGGGAGATCGCAGACATCGACGGCGTCACCGCACCGCGTGTCATCCGGATGCCGCAACGGAAACCGCATCACCCGTCCGGCCGACCCGACGTGCCGTCGCCTGCCGCGCCGGGAAGCCTAGGATCCGCCACTAGAGAAAGGGACGTCGCCTACCCCTGTCCGGCAACGGCGGGTCCATCTCATGACTGGAGGAGACGGGATGCTGCACCGCGCCGGCAGGACCTCCTGGAAGCGCTTTGCCGGCATTCTCGTCCCGAGTGCCGTGGCCGCCGCGGCCCTCGGTATCGGCATGGCGCAAGGAGCACTGGCCGCGTCGTTCCTCATCTCCGGCCAGAAGTTCCAGGTGGCCCTGGGTACTCTGGACGTCCGTGGTCTGAGCATCTACGGCATGGTGGACGTGAGCAGGAAGGGCGCCCTGGTGCCGGTCGTGGTCACCGGGGCCAGCCGTGCGGAGATCAGCGGGCTGTGCCAGTCCGTGGTGGTCCCGATCCCGGTCCTGGGCCCGTACACGCTGAGGGTCACCGGCGGCGAACGCAGGCGGGTCGAGGCGAAGAACTTGTTCCTCGACGCGACATCCCTGTCGAGCAGCCAGGCGAATTTCGACGACCTCGACATCGGTGTGGCGGCGGGAGCGGTCAGCAAGGGCCCGATCAGCCGGGAGGACAGGAAGTCCCGGTTCTTCGATCCCAACGGCTTCGCTCAGCAGGCGGATTCGGCCTTCCTGACCGACGTGCACTTCACCACGGTCGCGGTCTCGGCCGCCACGTTCAACGTTCCGGACCTCGATGTGCGCCTCAGGCAAGGCCACCACGAGTGCTTCTGACTCAGCTGTACGAAACACGCGCCTTTCGCGCCCGCTCGTCGCACACTCCCGCCCGCCGAACATCATGGAAAGCCCACGTGTTCTTCGAACGATTCGGCAGACGCCGGAACTTGCGCGTCGCCGCCACCGACGCCCGACGAGGATTCAGGACCTGGAGGGACGCACGTCCCTTCTGGGCAGGACTGTTCACCCTCGCAGCGGGCTTGCCCATCCTCTACTTTCCGTACGCGCACCTGAACTTCGGCGCCATCCCACTGGCACTGTCGACCTCGGCAGGCGCGGGGTCGCTGATCATCGGGGTTCTGCTCGTGGCCCTGGCCATCTCCCTCTGGTTCCACCAGCAGGTGCGCGTCTTCGCAGGGATCACGGTCATTCTGCTTGCCCTCATCTCGTTTCCCGTCGCCAATTTCGGGGGCCTCCTCATCGGGTTGGTTTCCGGCCTGATCGGCGGATCCCTGGCCTGTGCCTGGATTCCTCCGACGGGCGCCGCCGAGTCGCAACCCGCAGCGAACCGTGCGCCAACCCCCAGCCCCGCGGGTGAGGACCACGGTGGCAAGTGACGCCCTGACCGGCTGTGCGGCAAGCGGGCCGGAGTCCGGTTCCTGTCATCTGAACAGTGCGGTGAAGAGCCACTCGGCCGGCCAAGTGCTGCGGCCCCTCGCCTGCGCGCTGGCGGTGGCCGCCCTGTCCCTGGTCCTGCAGCTCGCCACACCGGCGGCCTCAAAGGCGTTGCTCGCCCCTGGCGGCACCCACACGTCCAAGGCACCAGCGGGCGTCGGCACGCCGGTCGCCCGACTGCCGGACCGTCCGGCGAACGTCCCCTGGGTGCTGCGTGCGGACAGACTCGTGCTCCACGGCAGTGCCTTCCGCGGCGTGGTCACCGTCCGGACCGCGGCCGGGTCCCAGCGGGTGTTGAAGTTCACCGCACGGTCGCTGGACTTGGGCGACCTCGACCTGACGTCGGGCCGCGGCCGCGCGGCGGTGCGTCTGCGGGCCAAGCCCGCGACCACGTCCACGGTCAAGGGCAAGGACGTGGTGACTCTGTACACCCAGAAGCTGTCCGGCACGCTCGTCGGACTGGGCGGCGATCCGCTCCCGGCGGACCGCCGCGTCACCGTCACGCCCGACACGCTGCCCCCGTGGCTCTCCCACCCCGCTGTTCCCACCCGCACGATCACCTTCGAGAACGTGACCGTTTCACAGGTCGCCCAGCTCAGCGGCGACATGTCCATCACCGGGCCGACCCTCAGCGTCGTGGCCCGGTGACCTGCGGCGTGGCGGAAGGGTCCCAGAACTCGTGGTCCGCCCTCCCCACGTGGGCCACGGACTCACCTCGTAGTGGCTGTGGGTGTCGCCGTGTAATGCGGTAGTGACAGGGAGATGGAGTCGCCGCAGGCGTCGATCTGTGCCGCTGCATGATGTGTGTCCATGACTGGGACGTTCGTGCGCTCACGGTCGGGGTTGTGTGGCGCCGAGACCAGCGCTTCGCCCTCATTGACGCAATAGTCGCCGGCGCCTTTCGCACCGCGGGGGGTGTATTGAAGGTCGACCGTTACTCCTGCCCCCTTGTGCAGAGTGATTGGCTTGGGGTGTCCGTGGCCGACGCCCTCAAGGCTGTTCGCCTTCCCGTTGTGGACGCTGAAACCCGGGTATCCGGCGAACACGCATGCCTTGGGCCCATTGTTGGCGGCGGTCAATAGCGCGTTGCGCCGACTACTGCTTTTCGCGGGGAGCAGGACCAGCGTCCACGTCAAAGAACCGGTTCGGCACTCGGTCGACTGCGGAGCCTCGGAGGAAGTGGCGGACGGAACGGACGGACTCGCCGAGCCACTTGCGTGAGTGGTGGTCCTGCCCTCTCCGGCTTCGTGGCCACAGGCCGTCACAGCCAAGCCCACCATGAGCACTCCCAACCCGGCGGTGAGACGTGTGGTCGCTCGCATGGTTCCCCCCTGAATGCATGGTCTATCCGTTTGACGAACGGTTGGGCGCCGCGGTCGCAGGCAGCGGCCGGAAAATTCTGTGTATCAGTGCGCGCGGGCCGCCTCGCCCGACAGTGCTTACCCGGTCGGCGCACGCAACCGGTGCCACGCGAGGCGGCCGCTGGGTCCTGCGGAACTGCTGTGAGTGTCAAGTGCCCGGGTAGACCAGCGTGTTCTCGGTACCCAGGGACGTGTACGCAGTATCGGCGTACAGGGTGGTCTCGCCGTCGGACCAACGAACGATCAGGTCGTCGTTGAAGGAATTGGGCGTGTAGTTGCCTGCCGTCATGACCAGGTCGTGCTTCCACAGGTCGTTGGGGTCGCGCATGCGGGCCTCGGCGCCGAGTCCCGCGGTCGAGGTGGCCACGTAGGTGTCGAGCTCGCCGTCCACCCAGCGTACGAGGACGTCCCAGTTGGCCTTGCCGCTGAAGTTCCCACTGGTCAGCAAGGTGGCGTTCTTCCAGGTGTCGTTCGGAGCCAGAAGGCGGTTCTCGGTCCCGAAGGTGCCGGCACCGACATAGGTGTAGAGGGTCAGTTCGCCGTCGACCCAGCGCACCATCAGGTCCGTGGCGTACTTGCCGTTGTGGAACTGCCCGGCCGAGATCTGAATTGCGTTCTTCCAGATGGAGCCGGAGGGCGCCATCTGGACTTCTCTGTTCATGCCCGAAGCGCTGACGTCCGGGTAGAGGGTGACCTCACCGTCGGACCAGCGCACCATGAGATCGGAAAGATCGGAGCCGGTGAAGTCTCCGCCTGTGATGGTTTCCGCGTGTGTCCAGGTGGAGTTGGGCGCCTGAAGCCGTTTCTCCGGGAGGAACCCGCCCTTGCCGTCACCGGGGTACAGGGTGACTTCGCCGTCGGACCAGACGACGATCATGTCGCTGCGGCGGGTCCCCGTGTAGTCGCCCGAGGCCAGCAGCTTCGCGTGCTGCCACAGCGCCGCTCCTCCAGGGAGCTTCGCCTGGATGCCCTGGTACGGGGGCAGGTTGGACGGAGGCTCCCGGTCGGCTATGGCGTCGGCGAGGAGGTTGGCGGCGTCGGAACCGAACGCCGGGGCATAGCTGATGTAGTCGACGTTCGCGTCGTTGCCGCCGCCGTTGTAGCCACCGAGGTTGCCGATGACATGGCCGGAGCGTGCGTCGTCCTGGTAGTCGGTGATCCACGGGCTGCCGGAAACGCCGCCGTAGTAGCCGCCACAGGTCATCGACATCTGACGGAACCCAGGCAGTTGCGTCGTCGGTACGGTGCACTTGATGGCCTGTCCGGCCCCGTTGTGGTCCTTGCCCGGATAGCCCACGACCGTGATGTCCTTGTGGCTGTAGCCGGTCGGCTGGGTGAAGGTCAGCCCTCCGTCCACGGCGTCCTGGAGCTGTCGGCCGCGCTGATTGGCCGAGACGCGCGCGAACGCGGTGTCCAGATCGGACCAGGGCTTCTTGGTCGACGAATGGCCCTTGTCAGGTATGTAGCGGGGGTCGATGAAGATGTGCTGGATGTGGAAGATGCCGTAGGGCTGCTGGTCGGGTCCCGCGCCCTTGATGAATTTCGGTACGAAGATGTAGTTGTTGCTGTAACCAAGTCCGCAGTGTGCTGCGGTGAGGATCACGTTCCTGGCCGGGGTATCGATCACGCTGCCGGTGCACGACCAGTTCGTACCGGTTGTGCTGCTGGAGCCGAAGAACGTTCCTACGAGACGGGTTCCGCCGAACAGGGTGCCGTTCTGAGAGGCGTTCCCCGCCGCTGACGTTGCGTGTTTGTGGGCGGACGGTGTTGACCGCAGGGTGTCCAGCGGCTGGGCGTCGGCCATGCGCTGTGCGGTCCAGTACTTGGCAGCCTCTTGAGCCTCCTGGCCCGCAGCCGCACCCGGAGACGGGGACGAGGTCGCAGACGGGGATGGGGTCGCAGACGGGGATGAGACTGCGGGCGGAGAGACGACCGCAGAGGGGCTCCGCGTAGCCGCGGACGCTGACGCGGCTGGTCGAGGCTTGTTCGTGGTGGTCGGCGTGGCAGGGTCCGCGACGGAGGACGGACGCAGTGACGGTGACGGTGACACGGCCCATGTGGTCGGGGCCGCAGCACCGAGCACGGCCGCGCACAGCACGGCGACGACTGGCAGGTGTCTTCGATACGACAACGTTCCACTCCTGTGGGTTTCACGGAATCTGAGCACGAAGAATCGACTCTCCGCCGACTCACGGGGTGCCAGAATTTGCTTACTGTCCCGAGTGGTTCAGCGGAAAGCCGGCGGTGGCGTGATGGATAAGGTGGTCAGTCGCACGCAACGGCACGGAGCAGCACTACGGCCGCCATTCCCTTGATGTCACGAGGTGGTGCTGGTGGCGGCTCTGCCGCGCTACCGAACTGGGAATTTCGCTGTCTGGTTTATCGCACGTGCCGAAACCGGCCACCGCGGAGTTGGGCCCTATTTCGCGGGGTCTTCAGCGGTCTCGCTGGTGAGTAGCACCTAGGAACATGGTTAGGTGCGCTCAGACTTGGCAGTGGTGTCCCAGCTGGGCCGGACGTTGCACAGCCTCGCACGGAAAAGCCCGGTTCGATGAGACGGGCGCCGCGCCGACAGCTGCCAGTGCGCGGTGGTCATGGCGGTACGCCGGCGACTTCGGCGAAAAGAGCATGGAGATTCCCCCTGAATCATGCCCGCCACCTGGTCGGATGGCAGCAGACCACGCGATGTTCGCATGAGTTCTCGAATCAAGACCAGTGAATTGAGCATAACTTGAGGGCTGGAGGCTGTGTCCTGAGACGTGGGAACGCGAGACCCCTCACCTACAGCGGCGCGACCCGAGTATGGAAGGTCCGGCCCTTGTCCGCCGCACGCGTCACAGCCGAAGGGTCAGGGCTGCCGGCCCGGCAGAGTTGCCGGGCCGCCGCGGTGAGGGTCGGCGGAACAGGGGCGACGAGGGCCGCTCGGGCAGTGCTCATGGTTGACATTCCTGCCACGGCTCCACCATGCTTGTATTAATTCATTAACACAAGCGTACTGAGCACACTGTGGTCATGGAAGGCGATGTGATCGAGTACCGGATCGACCGCGGCAGCGGCGTACCGGCCTACGTGCAGATCGTGGAGCAGACCGAACGGGCGCTTCGGATGGGCACGTTGAGGGTCGGGGACAAGCTGCCCACGGCCAGGGAGGTGGTGGCGGCGACCGCCATCAACCCCAACACCGTGCTGCGGGCCTACCGCGACATGGAGCAGGCCGGTCTGGTCGAACTGCGTCGCGGGCTGGGGACCTTCGTGACCCGGTCGCTCGCGCGGCCCGGTGCGGAGGACGACTCGCCCCTGCGCGCGGACCTCGCCGCCTGGACGGCACGCGCACGGGCGGCAGGACTCGAACGGGCCGACATCCTCGCCCTGGTCACCGCCACCCTGGACGCCTACGACAACGAGCAGAACAGACAGCAACACCCCGGGCGACCGGGAGCGGAAGAGGAGGACGCATGACCGGGCCTGACGCGCCCGCCGCGCTGCGCGCCACGGGACTCGGATTCCGGTACCGGGCGCGAGGCGGCTGGCCCCTGAGGGACTGCGAATTCACCGTGCCCAGGGGCCGTGTCGCCGCCCTCGTCGGACGCAACGGCTCCGGCAAGAGCACCCTGCTGCACCTGGCCGGCGGCCTGCTGCGCCCCCGCACCGGGGAGATACAGGTACTGGACGCCGTCCCGGGGACTCCCGAGGCCCGTGCCCGGGTCGCTCTGCTCACCCAGGACAAGCCGCTCTACCCCCGCTTCACCGTGGCGGACACCCTGCGGATGGGGCGGAAGCTGAACTTCTCGTGGGACCAGGCTGCCGCCGAGCGGACCGTCCGCGAGGGCGGCATCGCACTCGCGGCCCGTGTCGGCGAACTGTCCCCCGGGCAGCGCACCCGCGTCGCGCTCGCCCTGGCGCTCGGCAAACGGCCCGAACTGCTGCTGCTCGACGAGCCGATGGCCGACCTCGACCCCGTGGCGCGCGCTGAGATCATGGCGGCGCTGATGGCCGAGGCCGCCGAGCGCGGCACGAGCATCGTGCTGTCCTCGCACGTCCTGCCCGAACTGGAGCAGACCTGCGACTGGGTACTGGTGCTGCGGGACGGGCGCATCGAGCTGAGCGAGGACGCCGAGGCACTGCGCGAGAACCACGCCGTACTGACCGGGCACGCCGACCGGGCCGACACCCTGGCCGCACGACACACCGTCATACACCGCCGGGCCGGTGGCCGACAGCTGACCGCCCTGGTACGGCAGCAAGGGCCACTGCGCGGCGACTGGCACGTCGAGCGGCCCAGGCTGGAGGACATCCTGATCGGCTACCTCCACGCCGACGACACGGTGCGCCCGGCCGACGCCGAGCGGACGGAGGCCGCGGCGTGAAGGACTCACTCCGGAACGGTTCCCTCTGGAACGGTTCCCTCTGGCTCGCGTGGCGTCAGCAGCGAGTGCTGGTCGGCGTCGGCGCGGCCCTTCTGGCCGCCGCCGCGGCGATCGCCGTGTACTCCCGCTCGGGCATGCTGGACGCCCTGCACAGCGGGCTGTTCGACCACTGCGGCACCGGGCCGCTGTACTGCACGCGCCCCGACACCGGCCTGCCCGTGCTGCTGGACACCGACCCGCTGAAGTACCTGGGGATGTTGAACATCGCCCTGCCCGTCCTGATCGGCGTCTTCTGGGGCGCCCCGCTGCTGGGCCGGGACCGGGAACTGGGCACGCACCGCATGGTCCTTGCCCAGGGCATAGGCCGCGGTCAGTGGTTCGCTTCCCGGATCGCCCTCGCCGCGGCGACCACGGTGGCCGTCTCCGGCCTGCTCGCGGGAGTGTTCGCATGGTGGTGGCGACCCGCCGCCGACCGCAGCTACGGCCTGTTCTGGTACGACAACACGGCCCTGAGCGGCTCGGGCCCGCGCGTCGTGGCCGCCGCTCTCTTCGGTCTGGCGGCCGGCACGCTGCTGGGTCTGCTGGCTCGCCGGGTCCTGGCCGCGATGGGCCTGACCTTCCTGGTGACCGGGGCGACGACCCTGCTGCTGGAGTGGACGCACAGGACGCGCCTGCTGGTCTCGCCGCATACGTACGTAAGCGCCGGCAGCGTTCCCAAGCCGCCGATGGGCGAGAAGTGGTCGACCGGCCACTACGGCCTGATCACCGCCTCCGGCCGCCACGACGACGTACTGAACTGCCCCTTCCCCTCGGGCGCCGAGCTCAGGGAGTGCATGGCGCAGCACGGGTACGTCGCCCGTTTCTACGAAGCCAACCCGGCCGGCGACTACTGGACCTTCCAGTGGACCGACACCGCCGTCCTCGGCGGCCTCGCCCTCCTGCTCACGGCCGCCACCGTGCTGCTTCTGCGCCGCCGCGTCTGACCGCGCCGCAGCATCGCGTCTGCCATTCCCTCATCAGGGGTCCCCCTCGATCCGGGCCCCTCCTCAACGATTCCCTCAGTACGGAGGTCACTTCACCATGCCCGCCGACGCCAAGTCACCGAAGAAACCGCGCAACAACCGTGCCGCCGCCACCCACAGGATCGGCTACGACATTCTGATGGCCGCCAAGAAGTGAGGTGCCCCCGGAATGTGGACACTCAGACGCGCCTGGCCGCAATAGACGGGCTCCGCCTGGTAGCAGCGGTGATGGTGGCTGCGTATCACTTTTTAGGAACGCCCACCCCGCACTTCTGGGGAAAGACCGAGCTCAGGGATTTCGCCCCGTTCCTGCATGAGGTCAGCCGCTACGGCTGGCTCGGCGTCGAGTTCTTCTTCGTCATCAGCGGATTCGTCATCTGCATGAGCTGCTGGGGACGGACTCCCGCACAGTTCACCGTCTCCCGCATAGCACGGCTCTTCCCGGCCTACTGGTGCGCGGTGCTCCTGGTCGTCGTATTTGTCCTGGTCGCACGGATGGGCCATTGGCCTGCCGCCACGCACATCGACACTCGTACAGTTCTGGGAAACCTGACGATGGTTCCGGGGCCACTGGGGGTCAAACTGGTCAGCGGAGTCAGCTGGACACTCTGGGTGGAGGCTCGCTTCTACCTACTGATGGCCGTGCTGCTCGTCTCCGGTCTGTCCTATCGGCGGATGGTGGCCTTCTGCGGAGCCTGGCTCCTGGCCGGTGTCATCACCCTTGAACTTCACTCGCCACTGCTCAACGAATTCGTACTGACCCGGTACATCGGCCTCTTCGTCGCCGGGATCGTGCTCTACCTCATGCGCAGGTTCGGACGGAACCTCCTGCTGTGGCTTCTGCTGGGTTTCGCCTGGTGCTACGAACTCACCGTGCTCGAACTCCGGGTGGCCGACCATGCCACCACGTCCCCCGGCGAGGGCCGGCCCTCCTGGGCCGTGTGCGCGGCCATAGTCACACTCTGTCTCGGGCTGCTGGCACTGGCCGGTGTCGGACGGCTGGCGGGACTGCAATGGCGTTGGCTGGTCACCGCCGGGGGGCTCACCTACCCCTTCTACCTAGTCCACCAAAGCATCGGAATTCCCTTGGCCAAGGGCTTGATCAAGGCAGTTCCGGGGCTGGGGCCGTTGCCTTCGATGGCGGTGTCCGTCATCTGCATGCTGGGTCTGGCCGCGCTTGTCCACACGTGGGTGGAGCGTCGGCTCGGACGCCTCCTGAGGCAACGCCTGACACTTGACGTGCACCTGCAAGACTTCGCTACGAAGCCGGGCTTCACCAGCACGCGGTAGCGGGTTCGAGTGGTCCCGCGGTCGCCGCGCTCAGAGCAACCTGGGCGCCATGAAGGTCGTCAATAACCCATTGCAGCAACAACTCGCTCCAGCGAAAGGTCTCGCATGCCCCTGAACGTGCGAATACGACGGTCTCGCATACTCATCGCCGTCGCAACAGCCGTGGCCGCCGCCCTGGCCGTCGCGCTGATTCTGGCCCTGACGGTCACGACCTACGATCACACCTCGCCACGAGCCGCCCGCGGCAAGGCATCGGGATCGGTGGCCGGGAACGTCGACTGCCGCAAGGCGAAGTGCGTGGCCCTCACCTTCGACGGCGGCCCCAGCCTGACGACCCCCAAGCTGCTGGACATCCTGAAGCAGGAGGATCTGCACGCGACGTTCTTCGTGCAGGGCAAGGGCCACATCGAGAAGTACCCCGAGATCCTGCGCCGCATCTCGCACGAGGGGCACGAAATCGGCAATCACACGTGGTATCACGAGGTTTTGACGGATATCGACGTGAACGACGCCCGTCAGGAGCTGACCCGGACACAGAGCGCCATCGAGAAGATCACTGGCACCAGGCCCATCCTGATGCGTCCGCCGGAGGGCCGCACCAACCGCGAGGTGGCCAAGATCTGCCGGGACTTGGGACTGGCGCAGGTGCTGTGGAGTGTCACGGCCAAGGACTACGAGACGACCGACTCGGCCCTGATCACCAAGCGGGTGCTCGACCAGACCCACCGCGACGGCATCATCCTGCTGCACGACCTGCACAAAGGGACCGTGCCCGCCGTCCCGGGAATCATCAAGGCGCTCAAGCAGCGCGGCTACACCATCGTCACGGTGTCGCAGCTGCTCGCCCCTGCCAAGCCCCAGCCGGGGATGGTCTACCGGCCTTGAACAACCGCTTCCCCGTGCTAAGTTGCGCTCCTTGATCGTGAAGGTTATGTGGGGGCCTTTCATGAAGCTGGCGCGCTTCTCGCCGCCGACCGCCGCAGCGCTGCTCCTGGGACTGACGACCGTCATCGGTCCCGGCGCGGTCGACTCGTACGCGACGTCGGACGTACCGTTGCCGATCGCGCACTTCGCGCACATGGTCGTGGACGCTCCGCACGGACACCTGTTCATCAGCGGCGGCGCCGGCACCGACGGCATTCTCGTCACCGACCTCGACGGCGGGAATCCGACGATGATCAGTGGCGAGCCGGGTGCCACCGGTCTCGCCCTCTCCGCCGACGGATCCGCGCTGTACGCGGCTCTCCCGGACCAGGACGCGATCGCGGCGATCAGTACGGAGAGGCTGACCGAGTCGACTCGTTACGGCACGGGCGCGGGCACCCATCCGGACTCGCTGGCCGTCGCCGGGGGCACTCTCTGGTTCGGGTACGGCACGGTGGGCGCCGGCGCCGGCGGCATCGGATCCGTCGACGGGTCCGGCACGGTCGCTTTGCGGCAGGATTCCGGCACTTGGGCAGCACCGCCGACGCTGGCGACGACCCCGACGCCCTCCGGTGTACTCGCGGCCGCCGTGCAGACGGGCGACACCTCCGCCTTCGTCACGTACCGGGCCGAGGGTGGCGCGCTGACCCGGCAGGCCGTGAAGGCGCTGCCCGTTCCCGACCTGAGCGACTTCGCGGTCACGGCGGACGGGCTGCACCTGGCGGTCTCCTCCCGGTCGTACCCGAGGGACGATCGCTACCGCACCTCGGATCTGGCGGCGGACGGGCGATTCGGCATGCCGGTGGGCCCCGGTGCTGTCGCCGTAGCTCCGGACGGCACCGTGGCCGGCGGCGAGGACGACTACGGGTTCGCGGCATTTCCGGAAACGGGCGAGGGCTACTACCACGAGTACGACTACGGGTATCCACTGCGCCTGCCCGCACACGGCCTTGCCTGGGCACCGGACGGGAGCCGGCTCTACGCCGTGGGCGTGGACGGCTCCGGGGGAACACCGACGCTCCGGACGGCTCGTAACCCGGAAACCGCGTGGGTCCATCTCAACGGACGATCGACCACCACTCCGCTCGCCCCCGGCGAGGCCTATTCGTTCCAGGCGGGCTTCGATTCGCCCCTCGGCCTCGGTGCCGGAGAATCCATGATTCCGGGCACCGTACGGGTCACGCGCTACGACGACGCCGATCCGGACGGCGTGCTCATACCGGACCCGACAACCACCCCGGCACACGGATCGGTCGACTTCTTCGGCTCCTACTACGTGTCCGGCACCGCTCCCCTCACCGGCCCACTGAGCTTCCGCGTCGACTACTCCGGAAGCGGCCACTACGGCCCGGCCGGTCAGACCTTCGACATCCCCGTCGCGAAGTACGCGCCCACCATGACGCTGACAGCTCCCTCCACCGGCGACCGTGCCGCGCCGATGACCGTCACCGGGCAACTCACCTGGCCGCACGCGCATGTGACGACGGGCGCGGTGCGCGTCGTCAAGACCGACCTGGCGCACCCCTCGGGCCACTCGGTGGGCACCGTGCCCGTCGCCGCCGACGGCAGCTTCGCCTTCCACGACACCCCGCAGGTCGGCGGCGCGAACACCTACGCGTTCACGTACGACGGTGGCACGTCGTACCTTCCGGTCACGGCGTCGGCGAAGGTGCAGCTGTCCCGAGCCACTCCGAGCGTAAGTCTGACGACCGACGCGAAGTCGTACCACTCCGGCGCGACCGTCAAGGTCACGGCGCACCTGGGGCCCACTAACAATTCCCGTCTCGTGACGCTGTACGACCAGCCTGCGGGCAAGCCGCGGACGCAGCTCAAGAGCGGCAAGGTCGACGCGCACGGGAACCTCGTCGCGTACTACGAGGTCACTCGCAACACCGTCTTCAGCGCGGCCTTCGCGGGTGACTACCACTACGCGCCGCGCACGGTGACCACCAGTGCGACCCTCACGCCGACGGTCCGGACGGAGATGCAGTGGCCGCTGACGACCACCCGCGTCGGATCCACCACGTACCAGATCTTCTACAAGTCCGAAGTCAACCTGGGCTACAACCTCCAGGTCACTCCCCATCAGTCCGGCGGCTGCGCAACGGTGTACCTCGAGCACTACTACTCGGGGGCCTGGCATCAGGTCACCTCGCAGGGTTGCGTGCCCCTGTACTCCGACGGCTGGTACGGCTACGCCCGGGCTCTGAAGCTCTTCGCGAGCAACGACCACTACCGGATCCGCGGCCACTACACGCCACCGGCCAAGGGCGCACAGACCGCCGGCGTGTGGAGCCAGTGGACCTACCTCACGGTCCGCCCCGGCAGCCCCTGATGAGGTCGAAGCCCTCGGGGCCGTCCAGCACCCGCAGCTGAACTATGGCTGTCTGCCACTGCGGGCAGAGTCGACGTTGTCTGCCCTCGTTCAGCGGCGTTGGTGTCAACCGGTGATGTCGGCCGGACGGTCTGTGCCCGCCGGGACCTGCCCGGTCCCGGCGCGGCGAGTGACCTGGTCGGCTAGCCGTTGACGCAGACGTTGCCCGTCGCCGGGTTGAGCAGTCCGATGACGTTCACGGAGTTGCCGCAGGCGTTGACCGGCATGTCCACTGGTACCTGCACCACATTGCCGGACAGCAGGCCGCCCGAGCCCGTCGCGGTGCCCACCGCTGTTGCTCCCGTCTTCTTGACGGTCAGGGTCGCGGGGTCCGGGGGATTCAGGCCAACCGTGGTGATCGCTTCGGGGCGGTTCACGTAGGTTCCCGCCTTGTCGGCTGTGACGTTCACCGTGACCGTGCAGGACTTCTCGCCGGCGGCCAGGTCGCCACCGTTCAGAGCAACGGACGCGCCCCCCGCCGTCGCGGACACCGTGCCGTTGCCGCAGGTCGTCGACGCGTTCGCGTTCGAGGCCACCTTCACCCCGGCGGGCAGGTTGTCGGCGAAGCCGAAGTCGTTCTTCGCGGCCAGTTCACTGGTGTTCGTCACCGTCATGGTGAGCGCCGACGTGCCACCTTTGTCCACGGTGGCAGGACTGAACGCCTTGTCCAGTTGCGGAGTCGCATCCAGGATCCGGATGTTGTCGAATGCATGGTCATTACCGAACCATTCGCCTTGTCCATTGACCATCTTGATGCCCAACTGGCCACCGTTGAACAGTACGGCTCTGTTGCCGGCGAACGTCCCGGCCCTCAACCCGCTTCCTCCGGGATAGGGCTTGGAGTTGGGATCGGCGCAGGGATTGATGGGGGTGGTGAAGGTTGGGATGTCTGCCCCGTTGCCGGTCAGATAGAACTTCAGCAGCGGAGGAGCGGCTTGGTCGCAATTCACGGCGGCTGCATCCACTGCGAAGGTGATGTAGCGGTTCGGCTTCGCGATCGGGATCGGCCGCTCGGTCCGGAACTCCACCCGGTCGGTGCCAGGTGGCAACCAGTTGGTGTAGGCCGCGACCACGTGGTTGGTCGGCGGATTCGTTCCGCCTGTCTGTCCCAGCGCATTGGCCATGTTCTTCAATACTGCCGGGCAGTCAGGCTGATCAGCACCGGTCTGATCGAGGATGATGCCGTTGCACTGTCCGTGGTCAAGCCACGGGGGGTCGGCCGTGTATGTCTCGTTGAGCGGCGGAGCGCCGACGTAGTCCTCCAGGAAGATCGGAGTCTCGCCTGCGTTTTCGAAGCCTTCGGCGAACACCGTAACCGGGGCCTGCGGGGCCCCCGGAGTGCCAGGTGCATGCCGGGCGTTCACACCCAGCGGCATCACCAGGGCCTGGGCTTGAGAGGTCAGCGGAGCACCCGCGATCGCAAGTGCTACCAGGGACACCGGGGCAGTGCGCGTGCGCCAGGAAAGCTTAACCGCGGAAATTTCCACCATCTCTTTTCCAATCACCACGACGTACAAGCGACAGCGGACATGGGAAGAAATGGCGCAGCCCAGACCATTAACCATGCACCCCGATAGGCGGGTCGCCGACATTCCAGCACGCGCCCTCAAAAGAAGACAAACGGCGGGCGCGGAGACTGCATTTTTCACCGCATTGGTCGCACTCGGATCAAATCCTGTGGACGTATATCAGAATTTGATCCGGTGAATCTTATGGGTGTCGGTGCCTTGGATGGCTGCCCGCGCCCGCTTTCTCTGAGTCGGCAACGACCGCACGGTGCGACACGTGGCCGGAGGGCCGAAGACTGCAAGGAACAGTCTTCGGCCCTCCGGCTGGATGTGGCGGCCGTGCCGGCTATGACGACGACGGGTGGCGGAGGGTGTGGGCCTCCGCGTCACAAGCACGGCCTCCAAGGCGGGCTAGCGGTGGCCGAGGTAGCGGTCCTGATCCCGGTGCCGGTCGCCGTACCAGCCGTGGCGCCCGTCCCGGTCCTGGTCCCGGTCGTGGCCTCGGTCCCAGCCCCAGCCCCGGCCCCGGTCGCGGTCCCGGTCGTGGCCTCGGTCCCAGCCCCGGTCGCGGTCGTGGCCCCGGTCCCAGCCCCGGTCGTGGCCCCGGTCCCAGCCCCAGCCCCGGTCCCGGTCCCGGTCGCCGAAGTGGCCGTCGTGGTCGTGGTCGCTCCTGTGACTGTGCGAGTAACCCCTCCCGTTGTCGCGGTCGTGGCCGGCTCCGGCGGCCAGGGCCGGCATGGCGGCCGCGGCGACGAGTGCACCCGAAGCCACACAGGTGGCGATCAGGCGGACCGTCGTACGAGAAACAGACATGAATCTGTCACCTCACGTTCGTGCACACCGACCCTGGTCTGGGCCGGGCGTGCAATCCGTAATTCCCGGCTCGGTGCCGAGGCCCACACTGTGGCCCTCCACTGCGACACCGGACCAAGGAAACGATTCGCGTTACAAAGTGCAGATATATCCGTAACTCTCCCTTGTATGGGTCATTGATGCTGGGAAGGGACCTGGGTGTCGGTCCTGTCCTGGCTTGGAATCACGCTGAGAGCAGGAAGAAAGGCAGCTGACAGTCCGTGACACTCTTGGCTGTCTCGCTGCCTCAACTCCTTCGAACGGCCCAATGGCTTCAGTAACGACGGGAGGCCTCTGTTCGGGGGACGTTGCGGTCCGCGGCGAGGGTCGCCAGTACCTCCACGGCGTTGGCGAGACAGTCGGACCCGGGTCGACATCCGCCAGGCCCCTGGCGTCCCGTGTCGTATCCACCGGGTGAGCCGGTCGTCAGACCTGTATGCAAAAGGGCACCCGTCTGGCTCGGGAAAACGTTCCTCCGCGTGTTCACGGGGCTTCCCGGCCTCATGTGTGCTGAATCCGTTCGCGGAGCGTCTGTGTAGCAGCGCCGCTGGTGATCTCTTCGTCCTGCGCGTCTTTCGAAGCCCCGCCACGCGTCATCGTCAGCGAGCCTGCGTCAACTGTGAGTGATCTCGGTTCAGTCGTCCCGTCACGGGTCACGTCGCCGCTTTCCCACGGTGTTCTCCGGCATGCGAGCGGTGGTCTGTTCCGGGTCGGACGGAGTGGGGTTACTGGACCGCGTGCAGGCCCGACGGGTGCGCAGGTGGGTCGAGGCAGGCCGCCTGAAGTTTGCCATCCCATGGTCCCAGGAGCACTGTGGATACTGCCTGCGACAAGAGATCAGAGACCACTATGCACACCTGGGGCAGGCGGAACACTCGCCAATTCACCAGTGCTCGCTTGGACGTGTCCGCTGCGGCAGGCGTGCTGGACCGGGACGGCTGCGTCACCCACTGGAGCAGTGGTGCGCAGGAGCTGCTCGGATACGCCCCTGTTGAAATCATCGGCAGGCCGGTGGACGACCTGCTGACGGCCGAGGGAACGCTGCGGCACCGCGACGGCCTCCCGCTGCACGCGCAGATGCACTTGTGCCCGCTCCAGGACACCGATCGGGATTGCGGCTTCCTGCTCCTGCTGACGGCCGTGCCCGAGGCCGCGACAGGCACACCACGTGATGCCTTGCTCCCGCAGTGGATGTTCGAGCAGCAGCCGCTTGCCGTTGCCATCTGCGACCTCGACGCGCGCCTGCTGCGCGGGAACCAGCCGATGCTCGGAGTGGGGGGCTTTTCGGAGGAGGAGGCCCGCGGTCGGCGCCTGACCGAGATTCTCCAGGGCAACGCGATCGAGGATGTGGAGCGACGGGTCCTTCGGGTGGCCCGGACCGGGAAAGCGGAAGCGGCGGAGCCCATCGTCAGGCTCCCCGGGGAATCCAAGGCGCACGCCTGGGCCATGGATGTCTTCCCGCTCAAGGACGCGCACGGCTCGGTGCGTGCGGTGGGCGTTACGGCGTCCGACTACTCCCAGCAGTACGACTCCAGGGAGCGCATCGCCTTGATCAGCGAGGCCAGGACCCGCGTGGGTACGAGCCTGGACATCGTGGGAACCGCACGAGAATTCGCGGAACTCGCTGTCCCTCGCTTCGCCGACTTCGTCAGCGTGGACCTTCTGGAGCCTGTCTTCCAGGGTGAGCTGCCCGCGCCCGTCCTTCCTCGGGGTGGCACTGCCTTGTGCATGGCGGCATACCAGTGGGCCGCCGGGCACGCGCTCGACGCGGTGATCAGCGCTACGGAAGTGCACACCCACCCATGGTCGTCGCCGGTCGCGCGGTGTCTGGCCGAGAGCCGGGCCGTTCGTCACAGCACCAAGGATCCCGAGATCATCCGTTGGCTGGCCGAGGATCCCGTTCAGGCGTCGCTCGCGGAGACGTTCGGCCCCCACTCGCTCATCGCTGTGCCGATCCGTGCGCAGGGCGTTTCCCTCGGGGTAGCCCTGTTCGTCAGGTACGCGGCCTCGCATGAAGAAGCCTTCGGCCCGGACTGCACGGCGATCAGCGAGGACCTCGTCGACCGGCTCGCGATCTGTCTGGACAACGCTCGCCGGTTCACGCGGGAGCGCGGCATCGCGCTCGCACTACAGCGGGCCCTGCTTCCCCGGGAGTCGACCGTGCACCCCGCTGTGGAGACGGCCGCCCGTTACCTGCCTGCGGGCGGCGGCGCCCAGGCAGGCGGCGACTGGTTCGACGTGGTTCCCCTGCCCGGAGCACGAGTCGGCCTGGTGGTCGGCGACGTCGTCGGACACGGCATCAACGCCTCCGCGACCATGGGCCGCCTGCGTACCGCCGTGCGCACCCTCGCCGACATCGACCTGCCACCCGAGGAACTCCTCACCCACCTCGACGACATCATCACCCACACCGCGGGTGAGCAAGGTGGCGAGCCCAACGGCGAGATCCCCGGCGACATCGGTGCCACCTGTCTGTACGCCGTTTACGACCCGGTCTCCGGCACCTGCTCCCTGGCCCGCGCCGGCCACCCCGCCCCCGTGCTGATCCACCCGGACGGCACCAGCAGTGTCATCGACATGCCCTGTGGCCCTCCGCTGGGACTCGGCAGTCTGCCGTTCGAGGCGGCGGACATCATCGTGCCTGAAGGGGGCCTGCTGGCACTGTTCACCGACGGTCTCCTCACCACCCGGGATCGCGACGTCGACGAAGGGTTCTCCGACCTGCGTGGCGCCCTCGCCCTCCCGGCCACCTCGCTCGATGCTCTGTGCGACACCGTCCTGGACACCCTGTGCCCCGAACCGCACGCCGACGACGTCACCCTGCTCCTGGCCCGCCCCTGCGTGTTCGACGAGGACCGCCTCGCCAGCTGGGACCTGCCCAGCAATCCCGCGGTCGTCGCCGACGCCCGCCGGCTCGCGGCGGAGCAGCTCGCCCTGTGGGGACTGGCGGAGGCCGCGTTCGTCACGCAACTGGTGGTGAGCGAGCTGGTCACCAACGCGATCCGGCACGCTGGAGGGCCGATCCGGCTGCGGCTCATCAAGGGTGAGACGCTGATTTGCGAGGTCAGCGACGGAAGCACCGTCAGTCCTCATCTGCGCCGGGCCCGAGTATTCGACGAGGGCGGCCGCGGCCTGTTCATGGTCGCCCAGTTCACTCAGCGCTGGGGCACCCGCTACACCCGTACCGGCAAGACCATCTGGGGTGAGCAGGTGCTGCACATGCCGTAGGTACGGCAATCCCACGGCAATGCGCGAATGACCGTTGCCGACCGCTCGCTTGTTCATAATGGAAAAGCAGCAGCTTGGAGCACTCGTGATGCCGGATCCCAGGCAGGCCGGGGAGCGGACGGCTGCGGTCGGACAGGCCGCGGCATGGTGGAATCTGTTGCCCGTCGCCTTGATCGTCTCCGACGGCTCCGGACGGATCAGGCAGTGGGCGAAGGCCGCCCCCGAGCTGCTCGGCTACGCCACCGGTGAGGTCATCGGCCGTGATCTCACCGATCTCGTCCTCCCCGACCATCGCCGGGAGGCTCGCGCCGTGCACGACGCGGTTGCCGCTGGGCGCAGCGTGACCGGGCAGTTTCCGATGCGGCACAAGAACGGCTCCACCATCGGGATGGAGGTGTGGGCGTGCCCCGTGGCCGCACAGGGCGGGGAGGGGTGGGACGTACTGCTCCTGGCCGCCGACGCCCGTGAAGCGCGTCAGGCCCGCGAAGTGGGTGGCCCGTTGGACGCGCTGTTCGCCCGCTCGCCGGTGGGGCTGGCGATCTTCGACACCGAGCTGCGGTTCCAGCAGGTCAATCGCGCCCTGGAGGCGATGGACGGGCTGCCCGCCGCGGCGCACATAGGGCACCGACCGTCGGAGGTGCTACCCGGGGTCAACAGCGAGCAGATGGAAGCGGCGATGCGACGGGTGCTGGTCACCGGTGACCCCGTGGTGAACTTCCGCCGTATCGGCCGCACGCCCGCCAGCCCCGACCACGAGCGCGTGTGGTCCTGCTCCTACTTCCGCTTGGAGGACGCGGAAGGCGAACCGCTGGGGATCAACGCCTCGATCATCGATGTCACCACCCAGGAGAAGAGCGAGCGGGAGGCCGCCGCCGGCCGTCAACGCCTGGCGCTGCTCAACGGGGCTACACTGCGGATCGGCACCACCCTCGATGCGGCCCGAACGGGACAGGAGCTGGCCGACATCGCCGTGCCCCGCCTCGCCGACATCGCCACCGTCGACGCCCTGGCCGACCTCACCGAAGCCACCGAGCCGATGACCAGCCTGTGGGGCGGCGCCGTCCTGCGCCGCCTCGGCAAGGCTCCCGCCCGAGATCACGCGGCCGCCGACATCCTCACCCCCGTCGGCCGGACCTTGCATTTTCCCGCCGGCGCGCCCTACGCGCAGGCTGTCATCGACCGTCGGCCCTTCCTCCTGCGTCGCATCGACGCCCGTGCCGTCGCCCAGGCCGCACGCTACTCCTCGATTCCCGAACGGCTCCGGTCCCTGGGCGTGACGTCGATGATGATGGTGCCCCTCACGGCCCGCGGTCTGGTCCTCGGCGTCGCCACCTTCCTGCGGGGTGGCGACCGGCCTGCCTTCGACGCCGCCGACCTTGCGCTCGCCGGCGATCTGGCCGCCCACGCCGCCGTCTGCATCGACAACGCCCGCCTGTATCACCGCGAGCACGACGTCGCGCTCACCTTGAAGCGCAGCATGCTTCCCAGCCTCCCGAAACCCCCGGCGGGCATCGAGATCGCTCACTGTTACCGGCCTGCCTCCGACGTCCACGAGGTCGGAGGGGACTGGTTCGATGTCGCCACCCTCGCCCCCGGTAAGGGCGCCCTGGTCATCGGCGACGTGATGGGCCACGGCATCCAAGCTGCCGCGATCATGGGGCAGATGCGCACCACCGTGCGGGCCTTCACTCACCTCGACCTGCCCCCCGATCAGCTCCTGCACCATCTCGACGACGCGCTCCAGGAACTCGACAGCCCCCTCCTGGCCACCTGCCTGTACGGGATCTGTGACTGCACGGCCTACCGCTGCTGGCTCGGCCGCGCCGGCCATCCCCCGCCCGCCCTCGTGACGCCCGACGGCAGCGCCCGCCTGCTCGACCTGCCCGCCGGCGCTCCCCTGGGCATCGGCGGTATCCGCTTCACCACCACCGAGGTCGTCCTGGACCCGGGCAGCATCGTCGTCTTCTACACCGACGGCCTCATCGAAACCCGCGGGGTCGACCTGGACGAGCGTCTGGACGAACTCATCCGCCTTCTCGCCGGCGCGCACAACGACCTCAACCAGTTGTGCGACACCCTCATGGACCGCTTCGCCCCCAGCCCCGCCGAAGACGACATCACCATCCTCGCCGCCCGCATCGGCGTCCCCACCGGTGCCACCGATTCCGCCTCACCCCCTCCTCGGCGGCCCCGCGCATCGCCGGTCCGCCCGCCTGACCCCGCTCGGTCCGGCCGAGGATCCGACGAAGGCCGGCACCGCAACCCGCAGCTCTGACCCGATCTCAGGCAGGGCACTCTCGGACGCCGCACGTGGGGATCGTGCACTGCGGCGCGCTGGGCGTGCGGGAGTCTCGCCGACCCACGCGGCGACGTCAACGCGCCCCCACGCCGACATGCCTTTACGTCGATTACGTCGATCACGTTCGCGAACCGAACGCCTCCGCCCGCGCTGGTGCCGGTGTTCGTCGTCGTCTTCGATGTCGGTACGCCCATGCAGGTGGCGTCGATCGTGTTCGGCGCCGTGTGGCCGGTGCTGATCAACTCGGCCGAGGGCGCCCGTGCCACCGATCCGCTGCGGCTCCAGGTGGCGGCCGTGCTGCGGCTGACGGCACCCGAGCGGCTGTGGTTCCTGATCCTCCCCTCGGCGCTGCCCCGGATCTTCGCGGGGCTCCGGCTCAGCCTGTCGCTGTGCCTGATCCTGATGGTGTTCCCGGAGCTGCTGCCGGGCAGTGACGACGACATCGGGTTCACGCCCACCGACGCCCAGACGCGCTCCGACCTGCTCACGGTGTGGTCGGCGCTGCGAGGCGGTCATACGGTTTCTGCGCGACACCGGCATGACCACGGTCTTCGGCAATCCGGGCTCCACGGAACTGCGGATGTTCCGCGACTGGCCGGACGACTTCACCTATGTGCTGGGTCTGCAGGAGTCCGTCGCCGTCGGCACGCGCAGCTCTCCTGGTTTCGTGGCGCTGTGCACGGAGGTGGGACGGGCGGTGCGAAGCGCTCCGCCGGGAGGGCCGGAATGAGCAACTGCCACGATGTGCCGTCTGTCGTCTGCGGCCCCGTAGTGGCTGGTTGCCCCGACCCTGCGGCCGGGACCGGACGACTAGCACCACGTCGCTGATCGCGTTCCGAGGTCTGCAACGAGGCCGCCGGTCTCATCACCGTCGCCAAGCAACTCGTGGTGGACGGCCGGAAGGTGTACGAGGACGACCACAGGACCGACACCGGCGCGCGGACCATCGCGCGGAACTCCGACACGGTTCAGGCCCTCATGCGGCACCGCGCTTCCACGGCGACGAACTGATCGCCACCGCCGTCGGCGGCGACGGCCACTTCTGCGCAGCCGCGCAGTGGGGCGACGCGCCGTGAGTCCTGGTCGCCGCGGTCACGTCGGCATTCCCCGCTCGGCCAGGCCACTCTCGTACGCGATGATGACCAGCTGTGCGCGGTCCCGGGCGTGCAGCTTGGCCAGGAGGCTGCCGACATGGGTCTTCACGGTCGGCATGCTGATGACCAGGCGTTCGGAGATCTCCGCGTTGGACAGGCCGTTGGCGATCTGGACGAGGACTTCGTGTTCCCGCTTGGTGAGACCGACGAGTCGTGGAGCGGAGCGAGGCGTCTCGCCGCGCCGGGAGAAGTTGGCGATGACGCGCCGGGTGACCGTCGGGGCCAGTACGCCCTCGCCCGTGGCGATGACCCGGATGCCGTCGACCAGGTCGGACGGCGAGGCGTCCTTCAGCATGAAGCCGCTGGCGCCCGCCTGGAGGGCCGGGTAGACGTACTCGTCCATGTCGAACATGGTCAGGGCCAGCACCCGGACACCGGTCAGCGTCTCGTCGGAGCAGATCTCCCGGGTGGCCGCGATGCCGTCGAGAACCGGCATCCGGAGGTCCATCAGGACGACGTCCGGGGCGAGTTCCCGGGCGAGCCGGACCGCCGCGGCGCCGTCGCCCGCCTCACCGACGACCTCCATGCCGGGTGTGGAGTCGACGAGGACCCGGAAGCTCCCGCGCAGCAGGGCCTGGTCGTCCGCGATCAGTACCCGGACCGCCTCGGCCATGCGTGTTCCCCGGTTCCTCGTCCGCTCGTAGGTGACATATGACATTTTAGCAAGGCTCTGTCGTCAACTCTCCCGCCACGTACGGCCCTTCATGCCACGTCCAGAAGCAGCTCCGCTGTGCCGTCGGCCCCCGCCCCGACCGTCGTACCGTACGACTCCGACAGCCGGGCGACATCGGTGAGGATCTCTTTGGCCTCGGCCTCGTCGGCCAGGTGGGGGCGGCCCCTGCGGTGCACCGGCAGGCCGAAGCCGAGGCCGACCGGGTGCAGGCGGGCCGTCACGAGGGTGCCGTCGTCGAAGGTGAGGACCGGCAGGAGCGACTGCCAGTAGCGGCGGTGCGGGGCGAACAACCGGGTGCCGTGGCCGCTCAGTCGGTCGTAGTAGCGGCCCGGGGTGGGCGGCCGGTCGGCGGTGACCTTGGCGTAGTCCTCGGTGGAGACGCGGTCGGTCAGTTCGATCTGGCTGACGATATTGCCGAGGCTGTAGAAGATCGGCCTGTTCCGATACAGCTCGACACCGCGAAGGAAATGCGGGCCGTGCCCGACCACGACGTCCGCGCCCTCATCGATCATCCGGTGGGCGAAGGCACGCAGGAACTCGCCCGGTGTCTCGGGCGTCGGGCCGGGCTCGTGGGAGTGCACGCTCACCACGACGAGGTCCGCACGGAGACGGGCCTCACCGACCCAGCGGGAGATCTCGTCGAGGTCGCGCGGATCGCACTCGGTCGTGAAGCCCGGTTCGTCCGCCGTCAGGAAGCGGGTGCCGAACAGGGTGAGCCGGTCCGGCCCGAGGAGGGCTGGGTCGATCCCGAGCAGGGCGCGGGCCTCGGCCCGGCGGGCGCGCAGGCCCGTCTCGGCGTCGATCGTCCGCAGCACGTTCATCTGAGAGGCCGTCACCCGCAGGGTCGCGGAGTGGCGCAGCGGGCTGAGGCCCGGCCGCCCGGGCAGTTCCGGCGACGGATCGGCCGCTTCCTGGCCGGGCAGGAACGTCGTGGTGCAGGAGAGCAGCGCCAGGCTGCCGCCCGGCCGGTCGACGTAGACGGGCCGGCGCGCCGTGGTGAGGTCGGCGCCGATCCCGGCGTACGGGATCCGCCTCGACCGCAGCAGGTCCACGGTGCCGAGCACGCCCTCCGTGCCCAGGTCCATGGCGTGGTTGTTGGCGCAGCCCAGCACGGTGAACCCGGCCGCCGTGATCTCGTCCAGCACGCCGGAGTCCGCGATCAGACAGCCGCCGCCGGCCGCGTTGTGCACCGGGTGTCCGCGTCCGTCGCTGGGGACCACCTCCAGGTTGGTGACGGCGAAGTCGGCGCCGTGGAGGAGTTCCTGGAGCCGTCCGGCGGCCGGGTCGGAGGCGATCAGCGCTCCCCGTGTCGCCATGCAGTCGCCGGAGAGGGCCACGGTCAGTCGGGTCACCGCCGGGCCGCCGTGACCGCGCGGGTCAGCGCGCCGCCCGGATCGGAGCCGGTGACGTCGACGCGGCTGCCCTCCACGGTGACGGTCGGTGTCAGCGCCACCTTGCGGGAGGCGGCGACATCGGAGACGTACCGCACCCAGGGCAGGTACGGGGCGTCCTCGACGCAGCGTTCGAAGGACGCCCCGGTGATGCCCGCGTCCCGGCCCGCCGCGATCAGCTGGGCCTCGCTGAGCCCGGGGCCCTGTTCGGCGGGCTGCTTCGCGAACAGGACCGTGGAGTACTGCTCGAACCTCCCCGCGTCCGCCGCGCAGGCCGCCGCCGAGGCCGCCTGTGTCGAGTACCCCGCGGGTTTGCTGCGGTCGTCGAGGAAGGCGACCGGGTGGTAGACGACGCTCACCCCGCCGTGCGACCTCAGATCGTCCAGGGCTGAGGTCAGAGCCCGTTCGGTACGACGGCACTCGGGGCAGAGGTAGTCGAGGTACACGTCGACGCGTACGGCGCCGGTGGAGGCGGCCACGCCCGACTTGTCGGCGGCGACTTCGGCCGGTACGCGGCTCGGTGCCTTGTCGGGGGCCGTGGTGGTCGCCCGGACCAGGCCCGCGCCGACCAGCGCGGCGGCGACGACCACCAGGACGGCCACCAGCGACACCACCAACGCGCGCCGCCGCCGGTGCCGTTGGCGCACCATCTCGTGCACCATGGCGTCCGTTGTGCGTGTGTCCGTCATGCTGCTCACTCCTTCGGGTCCAGGACCCAGCTGTCGAGCGCGTATCGGGTGCGCGGGTTCCGGATCAGAAGGATGGCCGCGCCGAGCAGCAACAGATCGCGCGCGATGTCGAGCGCGTAGCCGCGTGCGGCGCCACCATTGAGCGTGCCTCCGCCGCCGAAACAGCCGCAGTCGATGGACATGCCCCGTGCCCACACCGAGGCGATGGCCGCCGCATACGCGACCAGCAGTACGGCCGCGCCCACCGCCGCCGCCCTGGTGGCCAGCCCGGCCGCGAGCAGCAGCGCGAGCGCCACCTCGACGAACGGCAGGACACCACCGACGAGTTGGGCGGAGTCGTCGGGCACGATCCGGTAGAGCGCGACCGTCCGTCCGGCCTCCGTGAGGTCCCCGATCTTCACCAGACCGGCGTAGGCCAGGACCGCCGCCAGGAGCAGCCGGGCCGCGAGCCGCGCCGCACCCGCCCAGTTACCGTCCGTGGCCCGGGTGTTGGCCGTCGTCGTGACATCCGCCGTGCCCGCGTCCGTCGTGCCCGCGTCCACCGTGCCCTGTCCTCCCCGGCTCATGACGTACGGGAGAACCGATAGCCCGCGAGGCCCAGCGCGACCGCGGTGAGGGCGGCCAGCACACCCAGTTCGGCGGCCACGGGTGGGTGCCAGTCGCCGAGCATCAGCCGGGTCTGCTCCGAGGTGAGCACGCTCGGTCCTGGCAGGGTTCGGCGGACCGCGTCGACGCCGTACGTCAGCGGGTTGAGCTTGACGGCGGTGTCGAGCCAGCCGGGCAGGCCGCCCGGCGGAAACATCGCGCCGGAGAAGAACATCAGCGGCATCAGGCTCAGGTTCACCACGACCTGGAAGGTGTCGACCTGCCGGATGGTGACGGCGGCGAGCAGCCCGAGCGCGGTGAACATGAGGGAGACCAGCAGGAGTTCGAGGAGGACGACCAGCAGCATCGGCGTGTAGCGGATGCTCGCGATCCCGCCGACGGACAGCACCATGAGGCCGTAGACCGCGCCCGTGGTGGCGCCGCCGAGGGCCAGCCCGAACACGATGGACGCGCGCGGGAACGGCGCCACGAGCATCTGGCGCAGCACCCCCAGCCTGCGGTCCCACACCAGTGAGATGCCCACCGCGATCGCCGGCGCCTGCACGGACATGACCAGCGTGCCGGGGAACAGATAGGCCCGGTAGTCGTTCAGTTGGGCCTTGCCGAGGCTGGACGACGCCGCGTCGAGGCCGGTGCCGAGGACGACGAGGAACAGCAGGGGTGTCACGAGTCCCATGGCCAGGCGCACGGGGTTGTGCCGCAGCCGGGTCATCTCCCGCCGCCAGAGCAGCAGGACAGGGCGTGCCGGGTGGCGGGACCGGTCGGTCGGTGGCGGTGCGGCGGTGATGTCGCCGAGTGCGGCAGGTGCGGTGTCGGTCCGGCTCATCGCAGTCCTTCCCCGAGGTTGCCGAGCGTGCGCGGGCCGGTCGTGCTCTCCCGGATGGCGAGACCGGTGTGGTGCAGGAAGACGTCGTCGAGCGTGGGCGGGGCGATGGCGACCTCGCGTACGGTCACGCCGAGGTCGGTGCACAGGCGGGGCACCAGGGCTGCCGCGCGCTCGACCCGGAGCAGCAGACCGTCCGGAGTAGGCTCCGCCGGGAGGCCGAACCGGTCGCTGAGGGCGTCGGCGGCGCGCCGGTCGTCGTCGGTACGCAGGACGACGAGGTCGGCCCCGATGACGGACTTGAGGTCCGCGGGTGTGCCCTCCGTGATCACCTTGCCCCGGTCGATGATTGCGATCCGGTCGCAGTGCTCGGCCTCGTCCAGTTGATGGGTGGTGACGAAGACCGTGATGCCCCGCTCCCGCCGCAGCCGCTCCAGGTGGTCCCAGACGGCGGCGCGGGTCTGGGCGTCCAGGCCGGTCGTCGGCTCGTCGAGGAACAGCACGCTGGGCTCGGCGAGCAGGCCACGGGCGATCTCCAGGCGGCGGCGCAGTCCGGTGGAGAACTGCCGTACGGGCACCCTGCGGCGCTCGGAGAGGTCCATCAGGTCGAGCATCGAGGCGATCGCGTCGCGGGACGCGCGGCGGGACAGGCCGCACAGGTCGGCCTGGAAGCGGAGGTTCTCGGCGGCGGTGAGGTCCAGGTCGAGGGTCGACTCCTGGAACACGATGCCGATACGGCGGCGGACCTCGGCGGGCCGGGCGGCGACGTCGAAGCCTGCCACCTCCGCACGGCCCGCGGTGGGTCGCAGCAGGGTGGTCAGCATGTTGATGGTGGTGGTCTTGCCCGCCCCGTTCGGTCCGAGAAAGCCGTACATGCTGCCCGTGGGCACGGTCAGGTCGAGCCCGTTCACGGCCGGTGCGGTGCCGTAATACGCGTAGAGGCCCTCGGCCCGGATCGCCGTCATGGGTGGCTCCCTTCGGAGGGGCGGAGGTTGCCGTCAGTGGGGTGCGGGTCCTTGCCGGAAGGGCGCGTGCGCTCGTCCGGGCGACGGACCGCCAGGACCGTGCGGAACACGCTGAGTTCGCCGGGCTCGTCCACCGGCCGCCCGTCGGCCTCCACCCAGGCGTGCGCGCCGAACGGTTCGGTTCTGAATCCCGTGCACCAGTCGGCCCACCTGCCGTGTGCCCGGCACAGCAGGACGGTGGCCACGGAACGCTGGAGGCAACCGAGGCCCGCGCAGCGGGTGCTGACCGAGACGACAGACCGGCGGGCGTACGCCACCTCGGCGTATCCGGCGGGGCTGGACCCCTTGCTGACCACGCCCAGCACGCGGTGCAGCCGGGCCGGGGGCAACCGGACCAGGAGACGTGCCGCCCCGGCGGCGCACCGGGGGGCGAGCTGCCGGTACCAGGGCAGCCGCGGGGACTGTTCGGCCACGGCGGGGGTGGTCACGAGGCCACCTCCACCAGTTTGGCCGCGCTGAGCGCGTCGATGAGGGCCTGGACGTCCTGCCGCGCCTGGTCGTCGCTGACCGGGGCCGCGGCGCACAGGCCGGCGGCGGCCGAGTCGGGCGCCTCTCCGTCGAGCAGTTGGCGCAGGACACCCGCGCCGGAGTGGTTCAGCTGCCAGTAGCGGCCGCGACGCCCGTCGAGCAGCACGGCCCCGGTGTCGACGACGGTGAGGGTGACGTCGCGGGCGAGGGTCAGCTTCATCGGAGTTCTCCCGTGTGCGTGTCCTGGGTGGGTGGCGGGGGGCACATCTCAGGACGCGTCCCTGGATGCGTCCGCAGCCAGCTCTCGCACGCCACCGTGGTGTCGATCGGCTGGAGATGATGGGACATCGGCCCCGGGTTCAGTACCGCGGACCGGAAGGCCGCCGGGTCGATGAGGCCGAGCCGGGCGAGCTGGGAGTCCTCGCACAGCTCCAGGATCCGGGCCCGGTTGCGGGCCAGGCCCCGGAACGCCTCCGCGCTGAACTCGCCCTTGTCACGGCGGCCCAGGATGTCCGCGGGGACGAGACCCCGTGCGGCCGAGGTGAGCAGCGGCTTGAACCGCCCGCCGAGCAGGCGCTGGTCGATCCGGGTGGCCAGGGCCGCCTCCACCACCCGGTCGTCGAGGAAGGGCGCGTCCCAGGTGATGCCGGTGTCCCCGAGGACGGTGTTGACCTGGCGGACGGTGGTTCCCTCGAAGACCAGTGAGGCGAGTGCCTGGTGCCGGGCCCGGTCGGCGTCCAGGGGCCCGGACCCCTCGGCGGCGTCGGTGAGCAGGGCGCGGACCGCGGCCACGGCGTCGGCGGTCGCCCAGGCCGGCATGCGGGGCGCGAACACCCAGCCGAAGTCGGGCTCGTCGACGGGCGGGGGCGGGGCGTCGATGCGGGCGGCGACCCGACCGAGGTTCTGCGCGAACGTCGACCGGTCGAGGAGCGAGCGTACGGTCGCCCGCCACGGCCAGCGATTGGCCAGCCGGTAGCGGTTGACCAGCCGTAGCCCGCCGACCGGTGTGGCCCGGGCCAGGGACCAGGCGCAGGCGGGCATCCGGCCGAACAGCTCGTCACCGCCGAAGCCGGTCAGATGCAGCGTGGCGCCCTCCGCCGTGGCCCGCTTGGCCAGGTCCTGGATGTGGGCGAGTCCGGAGGCCCAGGTCGAGGGACCTTCCGGGGCCGCACCCACGAGGTCGGCGGTGTAGCCGACGTCGAACAGGTTCTCGGCGCGGTCGGCGGACAGCGTGTGGTGCCGGGCCGCAGGCAGGCACTCCGCGGCCCGGTGGGCCCACCTCGTGTCCGCGTTGGCGCTGTCGATCGGCATCACGTGGTAGGTGACCAGGTCGGCCCCCGCCGCGTGGGCGAGGAAGCACAGTGAGGTGGAGTCCAGGCCGCCGGACAGGTCGGCGCTGAGGGTGCCGCCCGCGGCGACCCGGGTGGTGATCGCGTCGTCCAGCGCAGAGCGGACGGCGGTCGCTCCCTCCGCGAGGGTGAGGGACGGCTCCGGGAGTTCCCACCAGCGGGTCTGCCGGGCCCGGCCGTCCGTGTCCAGTTCCAGCCAGTGGCCGGTGGTGAGCGCCTCGATGCCCCGGCGGACGGGGCGCTGGGCGAGCGGCCAGGGTGGTCCGCCCGGCGCCAGCAGGCGGGCGGCGAGCACGGTCTCGTCGAGGTCGGCGCCGGTCAGCCGGAGCAGGGGATCCACCCCGCTCGCGGCGACGGTCACCCCGTCGACGACGGCCGTGAAGATCTGTCGTACGCCGACGACCGAACCCTGGACCCTGGTCCTGCCGTCCAGTGATACCGCCAGGTGGAAGGCTCCCTGCAGCCGGGACGCGAGCGCGTCCACGTCGTGCAGCGAGCGCAGCCGGCCGAGCGCGGCCCTCGCGGGGGTCTCGTCGAGCCGGGTGTGTCCCAGCACGGCCATCCGCCGTGGGCCCGCCTCGACGACGACGGCCTCGGCCGCGGGCCAGTCGCCGACGATCCAGGGCCGCCCCGACGCATGGTCGATGCGCCGTGCCGCCCGCAGCCGGCCGGCCGACGCGGCACCGGCCGGACAGTCCGGAAGAACCACGAATTCCATGTCGCCTCGTTCCCCGTCTCCTCGTAACCCCGGGTGGTGGGGGGGGGGGGGGTGGCACCCCCCCCCGGCGGGGGGACCCGAATAAGAACATGGCGTGAACGCAGCCCGCGCAGTG